>JBDRTP010000413.1:0-11777 GCA_043823965.1 Chloroflexota bacterium | reverse complement strand
CCGGCGTCACATCGAGTTCTTTTAGCATCATTTTCGATCTCCGATCAGTGCTTGTGGTTTCATTATACTTCATAGGTCAGCAGCTTTCGGCGCGATTCTGGTGCGTAAGTGGGCGCGTTTTCGATTGACAAAAACAGGTTGGTAAAAAGTGATTAGTTTGTATAAGCCGCTGGGTCTCACTTCGATACGCTATCGCTACCCTTCGACGCTGCTCAGGGCGGCGCTCAGCACAAGCGATACACCCGGCGTTGGTTTCGATACGCTCCCTATGGTCGCACTCAACCGACGCCGGGGCCTCGACCGGCGCTGACGGGTTGAAACCAAGGGTGCGGTTGGGCAAGTTATAACAATTTATCCTTGGAAATACTAAAACTTCTCTCCCGCCTGTATCAACGCTTTTTGATATACTCGTTCGCTGATATAAAACTTCTTTTTCCTGAGTTCGTCTAAAATTGGTCGAACCATTGCGACTTCGCCGATCCGCTTTGCCAGAAGAAGCAGACCTACTATTCCAATGTGGTCAAATCCTGGTAAGTCGGCCGCCAGGCGTGCCTTGGTTTCGTCCAAGAGTATCCAGTCTGCAGCTAATTCTTCAGCCAAGACCAGGGTTTCCGCCTCTCCCGCGTCCAGGTCAGCCCTTAGATAATCCACTTTGATTCGGTCTCCAGCTGATTGAGTGGCTATCCAGGAAGCCTGGCTAACCTCCAAAGATCCTGGACGTCCTTTCGCATCCATTACCACTTCATCATAATATACCGATTGAGGAACTCGTATCGTGCCAAACAATGCTTTCAAGAGTTCTAATTTTCCAACTTTTGCCAATGCAATCAGGGGCGTAGCATCTGAAACGACAATCACGCCCCCAACTCTCCTGCTAACTGCTCAACCGCCGCGAATTCGGCAGCCAATTCTTCTTCACTGTGATCAATAACGGGCACATGATTATCTGATAAAAATTCGATAAAATCCCAACGACCCATTCCGGCCAGACGGGCCGCTTTACCCAAAGATAATATCCGTTCCTGGTAAAAACGCAATGCCAGGAGCTGGCGCGACCGTTCGGCCAGCACTTCTTTGAATAATCCGCGCGCTTGCAAAGTTAAAAATATATCTTCCGGTATTTGTGTCTTCAGATCAACCGTTCCAATTACCATATCCACAATCTCCTCTCATCTCTTACATGGCTATTGTAGTGTCATCTCAATAAGTAGGGAAAGATGGGGGGTGTGTGGGCGGCGAAGCCGCCCGCACACCCCCCACCCCCCAGTTTATTGAGATGATACCTATTGTATCACGTCTCGCGGACAGCAATATTGCCACAGAAGTTTAGCTAGCACACTGTTGAAACCGAGGGAGCGGGTTCCCGAAAGGAATTGTGCCGAGTCAAGCCGCTTGGTCTCGATACACCCCTCCACTTCGTTTCGGGGCACTCGACCAGCGCTAATGGGCTCGACCGGCGCTATACCTGGCGGACGCTGGTTAAGTTCCCGTAGTGAAACGAAGGGAGTATCGAAACCAAGGGAGCGGGTTTGGGCAAGGGATAGAACTTAGTCAACCCGCTGGGTTTACCCCTGTGGGGCGCGATGTCAATACGGGTGACGAACTCAACATGGGATTCCGTCATTGACGGCGCTCCTCTTGCTACACTGCTCAAACTGTACCACGCTTCCCTAACCCGGACAAGCCCCCAAAATACGGGGACAGGCCGGAACTAAAAGAGATTTACCACCGAGTAGGCCTTCGGCGGTGAATATTTTTGGTTGCGGCTGGAAGCCGCGCTATGAGAAGGCGGTATATTGCAGCGCCAGGTCTAAGGAGCGGCCGGCGTATGGCATGTTCTGCCTCTCCATCAAATCCTTGCTTCAGTCACAATAAATTCAGGCTTGCTTACTTTGGGAAGTCTTACCTGGCTATAAGGATGTGGAATCTGGTCACACATGGCTTTGAGCCGCCTTGCGATCGCGGCTTGTTTTAGAGTCCAAAGACTCTCCAAAGACTCATCGAAGGTTGGTCATAGGTGGCGACCCAGTGCATTCCGAGGATATTTCCATCTTGATTGCTGCCAAAACTCGCTAACGCCAGCACTCTGGCGTCCTCTGGAGTGAAGCCAAACTCTTGCAATCTGCGAGACCAGCGTGTAAAATAGCGTGTAGGAAAGGCTACCTCAAGGCTGTTCCCCTCGGCAAGCCTGAGTAGTCCTTCAACTGTCCGCCGGGCAACGACTTTATCCAGCAGGCAGCGCATCAGTGCGGACATCTATCTCATTCCAGGATAAAGCCGAGTTTTCCGCCCATTGATCCCAAAGGAGAGCACGATCTTCGTCAGGCAGAGCCAGATATTCTCCCAAAGTTAGATCGCCGAGAAATGGTTCCTCACTTGAGAGAAATTCGCCCCCAAGACCGGTGATGAGCATCTGGCGCATGGCTTCTGCGGATTCCTGGGCCTGAGATACGGTTCGACCTGGCAGTTCGCGCAGCTCTTCCCGGAGTTCTGGTACTAAATCCAGCAACCGCTGCCTCTCTTCGTGGCCTATATTCCGAAGAACAGCCGCAATTTGTTCAATCGCTACCGGCATAGATACAATTGTATTACCCATCGAATACATCCTCTCCAAAATTCGATCTCCCGAAAACCAATCCTTGCCCCCCAGTATACTTCAACTCCCGCACCGAAGCCAGCAAAGAGAACGCTGCATCGAATTTCACGAATTGACCGAAAATTTTTCGCCTGCACTGGCAGCAGGCCAGGGAGAAATTCGCGAAAATTCGATGCCGAAGGCCTACTCGGCAATGACAGTACGCTTTTGTTTCTTTCGCTTTGACCAGCGGCCTTTTCTCGCCAATGTGCCATTGTCCCCTTCTACCCATTCCCCATCCTCTTACATCTTGCCTTACATATCCAGGGAATTACGAATCGACTGTTCAATGAGTCGCAGAAATCGCTCTGATAACGCGCCGATTTTGCCTGTCAAGCGGCGTTTATCCATTGCACGGATCTGCTCAGTGAGGATCTTCGAATCCTGACCCAAGCCGCCTTCTCCACGCGGAATCAAAACATGGCTGGGAGAAAGGCGGCCTATATTTGTCGTCAGAGGCACGACAATGACCAGTTGGCTGCGCTAATTGATCACATTGTTGAAGACAACCACGATAGGCCTCACTTTCTTGATCTCCACCCCAATTGTTGGATCAAGGTTTGCCCAAAAGATATCTCCCCGCCGGACGAGTCGGCTTATGATCAGGGTTCGTCCATGATCTCTGCATCGGCGAAGGCAAAATCGGCCAGCAATTGACGCTCTTCGGTTTCGTCTTCTGGCGTTCGCACTGCGTAATAGGCTTCATAAGCCTGCCAGCGTTGAGCCTTTTCTAAATCTTGCACGTAACTTTCGAGCAGGAAAGTAACCAGTTCACGCGCCTCATCCAAAGCCTCAATACGGGCGCGGTCGAGTAATTTCCCGGGCAGCTCGATTAGAACCGTTTGTGGAAACATTGTGATTCTCCTGTATCCGTCTACCAGTATTATACTCCTACACAATTGCTGAAGTAAGATATCGGTTGTCCTTGTGTCATTGCGAGTGATGGTCGAGTAGCACTCTTTGCCTATCGAGACCGAGCGAATCAACTTCCTCGGAACTGGGGATTGCTTCGTCGTTCCTCCTCGCCGAAGGCCTACTCGGCAATGACAGTATGCTTTTGTTTCTTTCTCTTTGACCAGCGGTGACTTCCCTCTGCCGAAGGCCTACTCGGTGGCGTTACTCGCAATGACACTTGGCGGATGCGGCTGATGCTCATCCGGCCGTCCAGCAATTCATAGATGCCGGGCTTCGAACGGCAACTGCTCCCTTTTTCATCTTATCGTCATCCACGAAACCGACTGGCTCGAGCGACACCCTCGGGCTGGTGAGCATTTCCCCACTCCTGCTCCCCGCTAACCCCACAGCCAGTGGAGGCGGTCGAGACGGGAAATGAAATGCATGAGAAAATTCACTTGACGGAAAGATAAAGGAAGTTTACAATTCCTGCCGTTCAGGATAATTAGCAATATGGCTAAACAACTAAATTGGTTACAAGTAGAAAAAACCATCCGTCAGAACGACCTGACCCTGGTCACGCCGCAGGATTTGCGCCACCTGCTGCGAGGCTCAGAAACCTCCCTGCGCTTCCTGCTGACACGCGCCCACAAGCGCGGTGACATCATCAAATTGCGGCGTGAACTCTATGCCATCCCAGATACCCCCCCCTCTGAGTTGGAACTCGCCAATGCGTTGTTCAAACCCTCCTACATTTCCCTCCTCTACGCGCTGGCCTTCTATCACATCATACCCGAATCCGTATTCGAGATCACTTCGATTACCACGCGCACCACGCGCCGTTTTGAAGCGCTCGGAAAAGTCTTTACTTATCACCGAGTCGAACCAGCGGTCTTTAGTGGTTACCGCCCACAAAAGATCGGCGGAAAGACCATCCTGATGGCTGAAGCCGAAAAAGCTCTTTTAGACAGTCTGTATTTTGCTTCCTTGCACAAATTTTCCCTGCCCGAACGCCTGGACCTCTCGGCGCTCGATTTCGAACGGGTATACGCGCTGGCGCAACTCTATCGTCGTTCAGTCCTGTTGGTTGAAAAAGTGGAGGCCCTGCGATGATCAGCCGAGAGACGTTCAGCCGGATGGCGACATCCAATCAAACCACAGAGATCAATCTCGCCCATGAGTATTGTCAACACCTGTTCCTGAGCGCCTTTTACCGGCAAAAGGGAAGCGAAAGGGTAATGTTCAAGGGTGGGACAGCCCTCAAAATCGTCTATGGCAGCCCCCGGTTCTCAGAAGACCTGGACTTCTCGGGTTTTGGGGTGACCTCGCCTCAGATCGAGGATTGGATCCTGGAAACTGTTGGGGAGATCGAGATGAATGCAATCGGCGTGGAAATACAGGAAAGCAAACTGACTTCGGGTGGATATCTTGCGATTTTGGGTTGTCGCCTGTACGACTATCTCATCCAAATTCAGGTTGAGATTTCGCTCCGGCAACAGAACGACGTTCAAGGCCAGGGGACGCTGATTGCCCCGGATTACCTGCCGGCCTATACCCTCACCCTGCTGCCTCAGACCAGGCTGGTGGAAGAAAAAATCTCCGCATTGCTCACACGTGGCAAGCCACGTGACTTCTTCGACCTGTACTTCCTGCTGCGTAAAGGCCTGATCACTCCAGAGATGAAACCCCACCTGTTGCCCATCCAGGATATGCTGCCGGGATTGACGATGAACTTCTATAGTGAATTAGCCCAGTTCCTGCCTGCATCTCACCTGGGGGTGCTGAGGGATTTTCCCACCGCGCTGAGCGGGGAATTGAAGCGGCACGGGGTGTAACCTTACTGACAACCCCCGCGCCGCTGATCAACACCCGTTTCCCGGCCACCATCTGGCGGACTTTTACCGTATCCACCTTCACCGGCTCGCGGCGCAGCAGGTCTTTGATATTCACCTGGTGGATGCGGCTGACGCTCATGCGGCCGTCCGAAGTGATGATCTGACCAACCTGCTACTTGTAAATGTCGCCTCGAGGGCCAATATGATCGACGTAGATGATATCGTCCTGCTCGTTATACCAAAAAATCACCCGCAGATCTCCGATGCGAATTCGTCGGTAGCCTGTCCACTCTCCGGCCATATACACGAGACCAGGGTATGCTGCAGGATCTTCTGCCAAACGCGCCAGAGCGCCCCGCAACCGTTCCTGTTCTGGACGGGACAACCGCCGCAGATAGCGAAGAGCCCGCCGATGGATAACGGCTTTGCTCATTGGATCGCATTCAAATCGACATAGGCGTCGGAGTTCTGCGTGACTCGATCCTGTTGCGCTTGACGCAGATCAGCGATGGCTTCTGCGTCTAGATCCAACCCGAGCATTTCACTGATTTGCTGATACTGTTCCCAGGAGATGAGAACTTCTTGCGGTCGTCCTTGCTCGTCGACAACGATCTTCTTTTGAATGACAAACATCGGTACCCTCTTCTGGAACACGCCCGCTGGGCGACTGATTCGTTTCACAACATGATTATACCGTGAAGACAACTTGTAGGCATTACGGTGTGTCAGCAATTCCCCATATGGCAACAATCGAAAGTCCCGGTCCTTATTTGGGTCCTATTCGCCGGATGATCCCCATCACCCGCGCCAAGTCATCCTCGCCCATGGCCGTGCCGGAGGGCAGGTACAGGCCATCCCAGAACCGCGCCTCAATTCGCCCCCCGGCCCCCAATTCTGGGGGAGTCATCGTTCCCCCCAATCCTTCGGCTTCGTTCAGGACAGGGGGTTAGGGGGGCGGGGGTCAGGGACGCAAGGGAGCGAGTTCCCCCCAATCCTTCGGCTTCGCTCAGGACAGGGGTTGGGGGCGAACACTGGCTGCAGGTGCATGGGCTTCCAGATTGGGTGAGACTCAACGTTCGCGGCCTCCAGGGCCAGGCGAATCTGTTACCGTCGGTAAAGGGCTTTGCCACAAACTCTCAAAGTATCAAGAATGAGCGTTGGGATCGTCGACCATCAAGCCTTCTGTTTGGCCGGCTGTGTTCAAGGCACTATCGGCCGACACAAATGTAAGTGGTGTCAGTCCCATCCTGTGGCGTACAGCATGCAATTCTAGCGCGGCCGCCAACTGTACGGCGTCGTAGCCCCGCAGTCCATGTTGCTCGGCCAACGTCATCGCCCGATCAGCAACGCCGATAGTAAGTTCAACGATCTGGTACTGCGTCTGGAAATCGGTCTTGAAATTGGTGGCCGCGCGGATCGCGTCTGCCTGGGTGATTTCGCGTGTCCGAATCTTACGAAACAGGGCAGCGACGATCTCTGGACCCGTGATGCGTACGAGATAGATGTCATGACCGGCGGCTGGCGTCGTGATCCCCATGACCCAAGCAGTACCTGTTTCTTGAGCATAGCGCTTGACCAGCCCACTGCTATCAAAGTAATAAACTGCCATTCAGCGCCGCTCTTCGAGGATCGTCTGAGAAAGGGACTTGCCCTTCACCTGGATGGGTATCCGGTCTTCTTCAGGCACTTCAGAACGTTCTCTAACGTCCCGCAACAAGCCAAGCTCCAGAAGTCGCAGCTTGAAGCGTTCTTCTTTTGCCCGCGTCTCGTCGCCAGGGATGGGGATAATTTGGATCCAAACGTGGGTGTTGTCTGAGATCTTCAGAATCTGCAGCGGTTTTAAGACGCCATTCTGATAAATTGCTTCAACAGTTGCTGGTGCCATCGGTTTCACCTCGTGGAACGGGGTAACTCTCTTTGAGCGGGAATCCATGCACAGTTCACATTAGCCATTATAGCACAGCACCCCACCTCCACGACTACCGAAGGGCGCAGACCGGGTGCAGCGCGTGGACGGCACTGGTGGCTCTGCGAGCAGCGAGGGAAGAAGAATAGCTCAACCTACCAGCTCAGGGCAGGCGCTGACCGAGTAGGCCCCCTGCGGGGGGAGCGCAGAGTTACTTCCTTGTATTGCTCCGCGTTCTCGGCGATCTCCGCGGTGAAATGACTTTTGCCGAGTAGGCCTTCGGCAGTGGACTCATTCAATAGACATTATCTGTATTAACCGCCAAGTCGCCAAGCCTGCACTGAGCGGAGTGAAGTGAACGCCAAGAACCCACACGAGGTCGCCAATAAAAGACCTTGGCGGCTCATATTGATCACTTGGCGACTTTGCGTCTAAGTACCACGAAGTGGCATGGCGGTGAACAAGTTTCTTCTTATCACAGATAAAGTCTATTACCCACAATGGCTTGCAGCCGGGCGCGCGCTTTCTCTGTCTCACCGGCCCGCGCCAGGGAAAGCAATGTCTCCACATCGGCTTTCCATTGACCAAGAGAAAGCTCGGCGCCATTGCTGACCACGAGAATTTTCTCGTGTCCGGTCGGGGCCAGCGCCTCGTCGTCAGAAAAGAGTTCCTCCCGTAATTTCTCCCCCGGCCTGGCGAGTTAGATAAGATCATTCTCTAAAAGAATCTGCTCAACCTCAGCCATGAATTGGTGGATTGGTCGGGGTGACATTCCTTCTGACGTTGGTTCATGATGGTCAGGTTGTCAATACTCATTCTTCAATTCGTGAATGCCCGTTAGTTGCTGCTACATGGTCTGGATTCCATCAATCGCTGTCTCCCAGGCTATGGCATCAGACTCCACCTCCCACGAATACTCCTGCTGCCTTGTGACCTGCCGACGCTCGAACTCCTCAAAAGCCATCCCGTACTTCTGGGAAAGACGCCGATCCGTTAATCGGTAGCGAGCCAGGCGTCGTTGATATTCGGCGACCAGTAACCGTTGCAGTTTTGTTTCAACATCGTCCGTCTGCGCGATGGACAGATCGTTCAGACGACGAACGACTTCTTCGGAGACAGTGATTGTTATAGTCATACGTTTCATCTCCTCATTTTCGGAACCGTCGATAAGTATCATCTGAGAGAAGCTAATACCGGGCACAGAGCCGCTTTCTACCAGGCGTACCACATGGCTTGCGCTATGCGCCTGTTGATGATGCTGCAAGCGAATCACCGGCGATTTCGGCATGACGCTCAATCTCCTGGGGCATCGCATCCCATTATACCCACCCGGCCCAGCCGGTCAATCGCACCGGAGCCAGCCCTGCGTCCCTATCTCGCCATCGACCGGACGATCCCCACCACCCGGCCCCCAATCCGCCCCCCGACCCCCAATCCCTTCGGCAGGCTCAGGGCAGGTCTGGGGGAGACGACTGTTCCCCCCAAGGTGGGGGGGTTAAAGGGGCAGGAGTTGAACGGGTAGAGGAAGTGATAGGACTGGGGCAAGCCGCTGGGTCTCGATACACCCTGCGCTTGCCAAAGGCACGCCATGGGCGAGATCGCTCCGGGCACTCGACCGGCGCTGAGTGGGACGAAACCAAGGGGATGGTTATAGGGCAGTTGACACATTCCCAGAATGACCTTTTTCTATATCGGAATGTAGAGCAATCTATCCACATACTCTTCCGCCTCAGAGGCAGCCCATAACATATAAAGTTGCTCGATGATTTCACCGAGGCTGGCACCACGCCTGATAAAGAGTATTCCAGGAATATGGCCCCCAGCTTCGAAATGATCCCGCGCATGATCAGGTATCGACCGACGATTAGATGTAACCAGAATATATCCCGACCCCTCGATCCAGGTCAGAATGTCTCTATCCAGTGTACCTTTTGGAGGTGCCAACGGTTGTCCTACAACCAGGATATCTATGCTAGTATTTTGCCGAAGCAATTGATTTTGAACAGTGTGTGAAACATGTTCATCCAGCAAAAAACGCGGGGAGGTCATGATTAGTCAGCTACTGTGTAATCCGATCCGCGCTCAGCAATCATCTTTTCTCGTTGGCGTTGCATCCGTTCACGCATTTCTAGCACAAACTCAGGCGGGTCGCGCTGTTGCTCCTGCCAGGCGGCATCTGAGTAGGCCCGCCAGCGTTCCAGGTATTCATCAACCTCCTGCTGACTGTGAAAATAATATGTGATTGTTGCATATACCTGCTCAAGGGTGAGTGTGCGATAGCGCGCGGCAATCTCCTCCGGACTGGCGCCGTCCAGGTAGTCATCCAACACTGTCTCGATACCCACACGTGTTCCTTTTATGCGAATGTCATCCGGGCTGAGGAAGTCAAAGTATCTTTCCAGTTCCATATTCACCTCCAGTTATGGTAGCCACCTTCGGGGCTACCATTAGCGCCTCTCTTGTCCGCTGAAAAATAGACCCTAAAGGTTTCCTTATTGATGAAGAATTTTTCCAACGCCTCCGTACGGGCAACCGATTTGACTTGCTCAACCAATTCGTCCGGAATCGCAATCACCAAGGTGACCTTGGTCATTGTGGACATCGAGAAACACCACCTTTCGCTACTACCAGTTATATCACACAAGCCCACCCTTGAGTCCACTCAAAAAACTAACCGCTGAGAACCCTTCGACAAGGTTTCGACACCGTTCGTGCCGTGCGCAGCACCTACTCGGCAAGCAACGGCGGCGCGCCGGTGCGAGACGGCAAGCTCAACCTACCAGCTCAGGGCAGGGCAGGCGCTGACCGAGTAGTCCCCCTGCGGGGGGAGCGCAGAGTTACTTCATTGTATTGCTCCGCGTTCTCGGCGATCTCCGCGGTGAAATGACTTTTTGCCGAGTAGGCCTGCCTGTGCGTGTCCGCACGCTGAAGCGCGTCCCCCCCACGAAGAACAGGGTCAGCAAACCATCAATGACCGGCAGCGAGCGCGGCAGCCCTGCGCCGCCGAGCCAGTTCAGCCCCTGCCCCCGTCGGGAGGTTGCACAGCAGCGTGATGCGCGGATCACCCCGTGCAGTGACTTTTGCGCCCTGAGCGTGCCCTTGCGAATCGCTTTCCCCTCATGACGCGGCACCGGAACCACCCGGCCATCTTCATCACGTACCCAAAGCTCATGCGAGCCTTTGCCCTGACGGTAGAAACGAAAACCTATTTTTCGTAGACGCTCGATCACTTCACGGTAATTCAGTTCCCCCAAACGGGTCATGATCCCACCCCAACAGGCATCGCAACCGTCATACGAGTCTTTGGCGTTAGCTCAACGACATTGAAACCCATGCTTTCACCGCGTTCGGCGCGATAAGCAGCGATCAACTTGATGACGTCAACGCAGTTGAAAATCGCCTCTTCGATGCTATTTCCTTCCGCAAATGCGCCTTGAATGCCTGGGCATTCAGCCAAATAACTATCATCATTGGCTTCGACGACGATGGATAGAAAAATCGCTTTTGTATCTAACATTTCATTCACATTCTCTTTCCGCTGAATTATACCATCCACGCCCCTCTCCCCCCTGCCCCCCGGCCCCCAATCCCTTCGGCAGCCCTTCGACAAGCTCAGGGTGACAGCGCAGGGCAGGTCTGGGGGAGACGACTGTTCCCCCCAAAGCTTGCCCTGAGTAGCATCGAAGGGTTGGGGGGTTAGGGGGGCGAACTGTGCAGGCCGCGGGCGACCCGATGACGGGCCTTGGATCCGAAATTCGCCCCCCGAGTTAATGCTTCTGGCATGAATCTGTGGATTTGCGGGGGCATACGAAAACTCGATCTGACTCCCTGGTCACTTCTGCCTGGGGACCGGCTGGCATGAATCTCATCATACCGGGCAAACAAACGATAACATCCCGATCAAATCGATCAGTTACTCACCTAAAGCAGGTGCGTACGCAATGCAGGCCCTTCCAACCGCAAATCAAGACGATTGAGCACATTGCGCCCCAATAAAATTTCATCACTGCCTGGATCACCAGCAACATCTACAGCAGGAAAAACCATCTCACCAACTCGAATATCCACCTTATATACATAAACAGCGTGTCTATCCCGCCACTGGCTGCTCAAAACGGCTGGTCGTATTGCAGGAGACTCTAGAGCCTGTATCACAATCAGCGGAATAATGGTAAAGTCTGCTCCACTATCAATAATCGCAATGAATGGCCCATGCCAATCATCTAAAGCTGTCGCAGACAAAACCACATCGAATACTGGCACTGGAGGGGAAATCGACGATGAATATGGCCGAATCACCTTATGTTCTCCAGTAATCGCGGGCTACGTACCATGATGGTCTGGCGCGCTTCTTGAAGAACAGGCATAATCAATACAGGTTCCTTTCCATACCGCTTACGAACCCTTTGCCATAACCCCCCACTATCTTCATCATGATCCACCACTTCTCCTTGATACATTGCTATATATTGACCGGCGTATTCTTCCAATAGCTGGCTGTGTTGAG
>JBDRTP010000412.1:0-10590 GCA_043823965.1 Chloroflexota bacterium | reverse complement strand
GTGGAGATCCAAGAACTATTTGGCGCGGCTTTAGAAAATATGGATAAAAAGGTCTCAATCACGAAGTTAGCACAGGAATCTTTGATTGAAGAGACAAGGGCAAGGGAAAAGGAATTCGAAAGGCAAAAAAATACACTTTCTAATCTTGCTTCTCTAGGTATCCTGACATCATGTTTTGGACATGAAACAATAGGATCCACAAATGTTGTGGTTGCAAATGCAGAACTTCTACAAGAAAATATGACAAATGGACTGTTTATGGTACAGCCTGATATTCAATTGGAAGTTGAAGGGAATTTGCAATTAATTCTATCTGAAGCTGAGAAAGTTGAGACTTTTGCGAAATTTGCATTACAAAATGTCTCTCGTGATAAAAGAAAAAGAAAAAACATAAATCTAGCAATAATTATAAATGATGTTTTTATTGCTTTCGAAAAAATATTCTCAGACAAAAATATCCGAATTCAAAAAAAACTGCCTGCCAATTTACCAGACATACTTGGGTTTCAAATTGATTGGGAAAGCATCTTTATTAACCTTATCACAAATTCAATTTGGGCTTTAGAGAACATAGAAAGTAATAACAGGGAAATCTCAGTAGAGATTGAGAAAGAATCGGAGTGGATAATTATTCGCTTCTCTGATTCCGGAATAGGCCTTGAGTCTGGGACAGAGGAGAAAATTTTCATACCTACATTCTCGACAAAACGCAACTCAAAAGGTGACTTGATTGGGACAGGCATGGGTCTATCCATTGTAAAGAACTTTGTAGATTCTTATAATGGATCAATTTCTGTTTGCTCACAATGTGCTTTAGGTGGTGCGGAATTCATTATACGAATACCAACTCCCCTAGATGATTAATGAGGAGAAATTATATGGAAAAGCAAATAGTATGGTTAATCGATGAAAATCAAGAACAAATAGAAACCTATGCAAGAATTCTAAGGAAAAAGTTGCCAGAAACGATCATAATAAATACTTTATACCCTCCTTATCGAGAACTACAGGACTATACTTCTTTACTTAACGCTCCCAATACTGCATGCATAATTATCGATCAAAGACTAAAAGATACAGGGGTGGCAAAATACTACGGCATTGAGCTTGCGCAATTTTTACGCAGTATTAATACAAAATTACCTATCTACATTCTTACTAATTATCCCCATGATACAGATGCGTTTTCCGAAGGCGAATGGAGTGTTGAGGATATCATTCCAAAAGACGACCTTGCAAAATTAAGTTCAAAAAAAGCGAAATCAATTATTGCCAGATTATTACGAAGAATCTATGGTTATTCTGATTTTCTCGAAGAGAGAGAAAATAAATACAGAGACTTATTGCGAAAAACACTTACTGGAGAATTATCTCCTAAAGATGAAAAGGAGTTGAAAGCTATTGAATTTGATCGCACTTCATCAACACTAGCAGAAGAATTGCCTAGGCTGAAAGAATTACAGGAAATTCTTGATGAGCATAAAAGAATTGTTGAACAATTTAATTTAGGGGGAGAGGATGAAGAAAAATAATCAGCTTTTTTATCCAGTTCTTCAAAGAAGAGATGAATATTCACTAAAGAAGAACGGAGAATTTTACCAATACCAGCATTATAGACAAGAAATAAGGGAGGATTGTCAAAAGAGGTGTGTTTATTGTGATATTCAAGAAAGCGAATGTGGCGGAGAGGAATTAATGGTATTGGAACACTTCCGTCCTCAGAAACATTTCGCGAATTTAATTAACAATCCAAACAACTTACTTTACGCCTGTTCAGGATGTAATAGATTAAAATCCGACCACTGGCCAAATTTAAATGGACACCCAAGAATAACTTTTTCCTCAATTGGCGAAGGCTTTCTGGATCCTTTTTCATTTGATCGCAATGAGTATTTTCACGTCTTGGAGGATGGCGTACTTGAAGACATTAAAGCACCAGCAAAATACATGATCCGTTTACTTGCATTAAACCGAGAAACAAGAAAGATTATTCGAGAAATTAGAGTAGAAAAAGAAAAATTATTATTGATTCTTGATAAAACTATAGAAGATTTCCAAATATTTCTTACGGAGAATTCATTTACGGATGGACAAACGAAGTTTTTAAACAATCATTTACAAATCCTATTTTCATTACAAGAAAAATTCAGAAAATGTTTATTACTCGAATAATTAATATAATAGTGTGAAGGAACAATAGAGGTCGTTCTTTACGCAGAATAATACTTTACGACAGATTTGCGTAAAAAGAATTTGACAACAATTTTGCGTGTTGAATCCCCTCTGGTGAATGTGTTACAATCACTGCAATACCTTAAAACATCACGGCAGGAGTAGTAGACCCTCCGCCAGCGAACCGGGAATCCGTGTGAGCCCGGCAGGCGTTGCGGAACGCCCCAAGGTCGAACTCGCCTGACCCATTCCTCAAAAGGGAATAGATGGCACCGGCGAACTTTCGAGTAACCGGTGACGACCACCGCCCGTTAGAGCGGCCCAAGCTGTCCGGCCTTGTTGGAGCGCCGGGAAGCAGGGTGGTACCGCGGCGTACTGCACGTCGTCCCTGTTTGGACGACGTTTTTATTTTTAAGGAGACGGATCATGCACTGCCGGTTCTTTAGAAGAATAAGCAAACCAATTGCGCACTTCTTGCGAAGAGGGTTTCACCGGGTCATCCCGATGAGTCTCGCTCATTCGGGCTGCCCCTCCTTGCTTACGCGGTACAATAGGTACCGCTATAGTTGAAATCGACCCTGCCTCGCCAGGATAAAAGTAAATTGAGAAGTATTCATTTTCGGAGATAACCTATGCCAGACCCTACCAGTATTCCTATTTATAAACCTGAAGAGATCGAACCCAGGTGGCAAAAACGCTGGGCGGACGATGGTCTCTACCACGCCGACATCGACCACGATAAGCCCAAGTATTACTCGCTGACCATGCTCCCTTATCCTTCCGGTGACCTGCACATCGGTCACTGGTATGCCATGACGCCTTCCGACGCGCGCGCCCGTTTCATGCGCATGAACGGCTACAACGTGATGTTCCCCATCGGCTTCGACGCTTTCGGCCTGCCGGCCGAGAACGCCGCCATACAGCGCCGCATTCACCCGAAAAAGTGGACCTACGCCAACATCGCCAACATGCGCAAGCAGTTGAGAAGCATGGGCGCCATGTGGGACTGGCGGC
This sequence comes from Chloroflexota bacterium, assembly GCA_043823965.1. Classification (GTDB taxonomy): domain Bacteria; phylum Chloroflexota; class Anaerolineae; order Anaerolineales; family Villigracilaceae; genus CG2-30-58-95. The sequence continues at coordinate 7,404 of JBDRTP010000412.1, read as the reverse complement.
GCGAGGCCGTCTCGGCTGACCCGGAATACTACAAGTGGACGGAGTGGTTCTTTATTCAGCTTTATAACCACGGACTGGCCTACCGCAAAATGTCGCCAGTGGACTTCTGCCCGCACTGCAACACCACCCTGGCACGCGAACAGGTCTGGGGCGAGGACCGTCACTGCGAGCGCTGCGGAACGCAGGTCATCAAGAAAGATTTGGATCAGTGGTTCTTCCGCACGACGAAATACGCCGACGAACTGCTGAACTACGAAGGCATGGACTGGCCCGAGCGCGTCCGCACGCTGCAAACGAATTGGATTGGCCGCTCCGAAGGCGCGGATGTGCAGTTTTCAGTGTTCGGTGATCAGTCAGCAGTGTCACAGATCACTGATCACTGTTCACTGATCACTGTATTTACCACCCGCCCGGACACTCTCTGGGGCGCGACCTTCATGGTGCTCTCCCCCGAACATCCGCTGGTGGATAAAATCACTACGCCCGAGCGTAAAAACGAAGTGGAAGCCTACAAAGCCCAGGCCGCCCGCCAATCGGACATCGAACGCGAGGCCGCCGACAAGGAAAAGACCGGCGTCTTCACCGGCGGCTATGCCATCAACCCGGTCAACGGCGAGCGCATCCCGGTCTGGATCGCGGACTACGTCCTGATGACCTATGGCACCGGCGCAATAATGGCCGTCCCGGCGCATGACCAGCGCGACTTCGAGTTTGCCCGCAAGTACGGGCTGGAAGTGCGCGTCGTCATCCAGCCGGAGGACATGGAGCCGCTGGACGGTGCGACCATGAGCGAGTCCGTCCCCGCCTCCGGCAGGATGGTCAACTCCGGCGCGCTGAGCGGCACGTCTGCCGATGAGGCTTTCCAGGCGGCGGTCAAATTCATCGAAAGCAAAGGCTTCGGCAAGGGCGCGGTCAACACCAAACTGCGCGACTGGCTGATCTCCCGCCAGCGCTACTGGGGCGTACCCATCCCGATGATATTCTGCGAGAAATGCGGCTGGAATCCCGTCCCGGACGACCAACTGCCCGTCTTGCTGCCCGAGGATGTGGCCTGGAAGCCGACCGGCGAATCGCCGTTGAAACTGCATCCAACCTGGAAACAGGCCGAATGTCCGGTTTGCGGCGAGCCGGCCGAGCGCGAGACCGATACTATGGACACGTTCATGTGCTCATCGTGGTACCACCTGCGCTACCTGAGTCCGCGCTACGACAAAGCCCCCTTCGACCCCGCCGAGTACAACTACTGGATGCCTGTGGACACCTACACCGGCGGCATCGAACACGCCAACATGCACCTGATCTACACCCGCTTCTTCCACAAGGCGCTGCGCGACATGGGCGTCACCGAAGGCGCCGAGCCGATGACGCAGCTGCGCAACCAGGGCATGGTGCTGGGCGAAGACCACGAGAAAATGTCCAAGAGCCGCGGCAACGTGGTCGCGCCGGACAAACTGGTGGAACGCTACGGCGCGGACGCGGTGCGCGCCTACCTGATGTTCTTCGCCAGATGGGACATGGGCGCGCCGTGGAACTCGACCGGTATTGACGGTACGGTGCGCTGGCTGCGCCGCGTGTGGACGCTGGTCACGGAGCCATCCGCGAGACCCTTAGGGCCTTCGCGAAGCACCCCGCAAGGGGCGGAAACCCTAAGGGTCTTAAGGCGAAAAGTCCACCAGACTCTGCGCCAGGTTACGCGCGACTTCGAGACCTTCGAATTCAACACCATAGTTTCCTCGCTGATGGAGCTGCTGAACGAGATGACCAAAGCCAAAGAGGCCGGGGCTTACGGCACGCCCGAATGGAATGAAGCGATTGACACTTACCTGCGCATGTTGGCTCCCGTATGCCCGCACATCGCCGAGGAACTGTGGACGAACATTGGCAAGCCATATTCCATCCACACCCAACCCTGGCCCAAAGTGGACGAGGCCGCCGCCAGGGAAGACGAAATCACCATCCCGATCCAGGTCAACGGTAAGCTGCGCGACCGCATCCTCGTCCCAGCCGACGCCAGTGAGGAGCAGATCAAGTCCGCAGCGCTGGCGAGCCAGGCGGTGCAGAAATACATGGAAGGCAAGCCGCCGAGGCAGGTGATTTACGTGAAGGGGAGATTGGTGAATATTGTGGTGTAATTCGAATCCCGCCCTACCGAGTAGGCCTTCGGCAATTTGGTAATTCCCTTGACGGAATCCTGACTAAACAGGTATAATTCGCCCCGTTGACATATAATCAAAATCTGCGACATACGGCGAGCGCTTGGGACAATAGTCTCATGCGCTTGCTTTTGCTTGCCGTCTCGCACCCTTATTCGTTGTCACGGCGTCCACAGGATCGCTTCGCTGATGCCGTCGGTGTTCGCCTGTCCTGCCTGCACCTGACGCAGGCACAGGTGGCGGTCAGGCCAGGGCGGCACGAACGGTGTCGGGTGCGTCGAAGGCCTACTTGGCGGGAAGCAAGTAGGGCGCGTTGGACAGGGATTGGCGGTCGTTCGCAGGTGCTCATTCGGAAGATGAGGAGATGGTATAGTGGAAACTAAGGGGCTTACTTCGCTTCGTATCAGCCTGGCTTCGCCGGAAACCATACGCAGTTGGTCGTATGGTGAAGTACTCAAACCAGAAACCATCAACTATCGTCGCCTGCGGCCTGAGAAGGACGGCCTTTTCTGTGAGGCCATCTTTGGGCCGACGCGCGACTGGCAGTGCTACTGTGGTAAATACAAGAACCCCCGTTACAAAGGTATCACCTGCGACAAATGCGGCGTGGAAGTGACCCGCTCGGCCGTGCGGCGCGAGCGCATGGGTCATATCCAACTCGCCACACCCGTCGCGCACATCTGGTATACGCGGCGCATCCCCTCGTACCTGGGCCTGCTGCTCGACATCTCGCGTCGCAACCTGGACCGGGTGCTGTATTTCGCCCAGTACATCGTCTCCTACGTGGACGAGGATGCCCGCCAGAAGGCGCTCAAGCGTCTGGAAGACGAGATTTCCGTTTCGGAACGCGAACAGGCCGCCGTGATCAACGCCAAGATCGCCGAGATCAAAACCTCGCGTGACCATAAGCTCAGCGAACACTCGCAGCGCAAGAACGAGCTGGAACGGCATTATGACGAGTTGATCGCGACCCGGCTGGAACCCATCATCCAGGAAGGCCAGCGCCTCGAAGGCTTGCTCCAGGAGAGCATGGGCAAGCCTCTGAAGGAAGCCATTGTTTTCGGCAAGTCAGAGATGGTCATCGCCGAGGCCGGCAAAACGGCCGCCGCCTCACATCTCAAAAAGGTACAGAAAGTCGTCCAGGAACGGCTGGAGGGCCTGGAGAACGAGCTGAAAGACCAGAAGCAGCGCGAACTCGAAGCGGTCAAGATGGAAGCCGCCAGGGTCAAGGCCGAGGCGGACGAGCAGATGAACGCCCTGCGCAGCCAGTTGGAGGATCAGGCATCCGCTTCGCATGATCAGAACGCCCGCACGCGTGACGAACTGATGGAACTGCGCCCCTTCACCTTTCTGGGCGAGACCCGCTTCCGCGAACTGAAATCCCGCTGGGGACAGGTCTTCCGCGCCGATATGGGCGCTGAGGCCTTTTACGAAATCCTGCGCCGCCTCGACCTGGACAAGCTCTCTCAGGAGCTCTGGCATGAAGTGCGCACCACCAAATCCAAGCAAAAGCGCAAAAAAGCGACTACCCGATTAAAGGTGGTGGAAGCGTTCCGCCGTTCGGGCAACCATCCAGAGTGGATGATCCTGACCATCCTGCCGGTCATCCCCCCCGACCTGCGCCCGATGGTGCAGTTGGACGGTGGTCGGTTCGCCACCTCCGACCTGAATGACCTGTATCGCCGCGTCATCAACCGTAACAACCGCCTGAAGAGGCTGCTCGAACTGGGCGCGCCGGACGTTATCGTGCGCAACGAGAAGCGTATGTTGCAGGAAGCGGTCGATTCCCTGATTGACAACTCGCAGCGCGGCAAGGCGCTCTCGCGCCGCGGCCGGCGGGAACTCCGCTCGCTGAGCGATATGCTCAAGGGCAAGAAAGGCCGCTTCCGTCGGAATTTACTCGGCAAGCGAGTAGACTACAGTGGCCGCTCGGTTATTGTGGTCGGCCCGCAATTGAAGCTTTATCAATGCGGCCTGCCGAAGACGATGGCGCTGGAACTCTTTCGCCCGTTCGTTATCAGCCGCCTGGTCTCTCACAACTACACGGCCAACGTCAAGGGCGCCCGGCGCTTTATCGAACGCAGCCGGCCCGAGATCTGGGAAGTACTCGAAGAGGTGATCAAGGATCGGCCGGTGCTTCTGAACCGCGCCCCCACCCTGCACCGCCTGGGCATTCAGGCCTTCGAGCCGGTCTTGATCGAGGGTTCGGCCATCCAGCTTCACCCGCTGGTGACCACCGCCTTCAACGCCGACTTCGATGGCGACCAGATGGCCGTCCATGTGCCGCTTTCTGAGAAGGCCGTCCAGGAAGCCCGCCGGTTGATGCTGGCTTCGAAGAACCTGCTCAAACCCGCCGACGGCGAACCGATCATTGGCCCCTCGAAAGACATGGTGTTGGGCGTCTACTACCTGACCATGGATCACAGCCAGCCTCACCAGGGTGACGGCCGCGCCTTCGCGGATATTGACGAGGTTGACCTGGCCTACCAACTGGGCCAGGTGGACATTCACACCGAGATCAAGCTGCGGGTCAAGACCTGGTACAGCGATGACGGTACGCGCCTGGCCGAAGCGGAGACCCGCATGATTGAAACAACGGTCGGCCGCGTGCTCTTCAATCGCGTCCTTCCCGAAAATGTGCAGTTTGTCAACCAGAAACTGGAGAAAGGCGGCGTGAAAGACCTGATCGCAGAAGTATACGAACTCTGCGGTCAGGAGGTGACCACCAACGTGGCTGACGAGATCAAGCGCATCGGTTTCGAATACGCTATGCGCTCCGGCACCACCCTCTCGGTAGCCGACATCACCATCCCGCCCGAAAAACAGGAAATCATCGCCAACGCCATGCAGGAAGTGGAGCTGGTGCAACGCGACTTCCGCCGTGGCCTGCTGACCGAGCAGGAGCAGAACGAGCGCGTTATCCAGATCTGGCAGCAAACGACCACTGACCTGGCCAAAGCCGTTAGGAACTATCTGGACCCGGACGGCAACCTGGCAACCATGGCCAACTCCGGGGCGACCAAAGGTGGCTTCGGCCCCATCTCACAACTGGCCGGCATGCGCGGCCTGATGGCTGACCCTTCCGGGCGCATCATCCCGTTCCCCATTCGCTCGAATTTCCGCGAGGGCCTGACCGCGCTCGAGTACTTCATGTCAACGCACGGCGCACGCAAGGGTTTGGCCGATACCGCCCTGCGCACCGCCGACGCCGGCTATCTGACCCGCCGGCTGGTGGACATAGCCCAGGACATCATCATCAATGAGTATGATTGCGGTACTAAAGAAGGCATCCTGATCCGCAAGAAGGATGACATCGCCGGGCAATCCATGTTCAACCGTTTATACGGACGACTGACAGCCGAACGCCTGCTCGACCCGAAAACAGGCGAGGTGCTGGCTGAACCTGATGACTTGATTGACCACGACCTGGAGCGTAGGCTCGCCAATGTCGGTCTCCAGGAAGTCAAAGTCCGCTCACCGTTGACTTGTGAATTGACTCATGGCATCTGCGCCAAATGTTACGGCATAGACCTGGGGCGTGGTTCGATGGTTGAACTCGGCTCGGCGGTCGGCATCGTGGCCGCCCAATCCATCGGTGAACCTGGCACGCAGTTGACCCTGCGCACCTTCCACACCGGTGGCGTGGCCGCTGGCGGCGACATCACCACCGGTCTGCCTCGCGTGGAGGAACTTTTCGAGGCCCGCAAGCAGCCCAAGGGCGAGGCGGTCGTCTCCGAGATCAAAGGCGTGGTGCGCCTTATCCAGTCAGAAAAATATACCGACTTGCGCCTCATCCGGGTGGAACACAGCGAGATGATCCACGATGAATACGAGGCGCCAGAAGAGTGGACCATCGTCATCAAGGAAGAGGACGAGGTCAAGGCCGGCGATTTGCTGGCAACCCTCGGCGAGGCGACCGTGGTCGCCGCGCACAGCGGGCGCGTCCGTATCGAGGAGCGCAAGATCATCGTCTCTTACGAACAGCGCGAGGAAGTTGAATACGAAATCCCGACCACTTCCCGTGTACTGGTCAAGGAAGGCGATCACGTCGAGGCCGGCCAGCCGCTGACGGAAGGCTCGCTCAACCCGCACCGCATCCTGCGCATCCAGGGACGCAAAGCCTGCCAGATGTACCTGTTGACCGAGATCCAGAAGGTGTACCGCTCGCAAGGGCAGAACATCCACGATAAGCACTTTGAGGTCATCATCCGCAAGATGATGGCAAAAGTGCAAGTGACCCGCCCCGGTGATACCAGGTATCTGCCCGGCGATCCCGTGGATCGGCTGGAGATCAAGAAAGTCAACGAGCAAATGCTTTCCAACGCCAAGGCGCCGGCGCGCTTCGGCGAAATCCTGCTGGGTGTGACCAAAGCTTCGCTCAGCACCGATTCGTTCCTCTCGGCCTCCTCGTTCCAGCACACCATCAAGGTGCTGGCGGGCGCAGCCATAGGGTCGAGCACCGACCCGCTCTTCGGCCTGAAGGAGAATGTCATCATCGGCAAACTGATCCCGGCCGGGACAGGATTTGTCCACGGACGATTTGTGGAAGCCGATAAAGCCTCCGAAGCCGGTTCCTCGCAGTGGACGGACATCCCAGACGGAGCGGCAGCAGATTAAGTATCAGTAGATCACGAAAACGTAGTAACGACTTTAGTCGTTCAGCCAGAAAGCGACTAAAGTCGCTACTACGAGGCTCTTTCGTGAAGTACTGAGTATCAGAAGAGACGCCGTAAATGGCGTCTCTTTGTTTTTGAAGAAACAAAGGCTACTAAGAAACAAGTGTCACTGCGAGGAACGAAGCAGTCTCCTCGTAACTGGGAATAGCTTCGTCGCAAAGCATGCCCTGAGTGTTCTTCGAAGGGAACGCTCCTCGCAACGACAGAGGCTATGGTTCTTTCGCATTGAACAGCGGCGATTTTCCGTTGTGGCTTTACTCATTGGGATTTGCCGTGATTCGGCGGCAAATGTGGGACAAATTGCCAATTTGTCCTACGCCTTACCAGCATATGTGGTGGTCTATCACGGCGATTCCCAGAGAACCGAAACAAATGGGGGTTGTTTCATGTCAGAAGATATTGTATGATTATGATGAATTCAACCGTCCCGCGTCTCATGAGGAGGAGCCTTGTGTCAGCAAAAAGTTCTCGCGTCATCTGTGTTTTCGCCCTGATTGCGTTCGTACAGGCAGCCTGCTTCTTTCCCAACGCTGTCCCAACACAACCCCCACCGCCAGCGGATGGCACGGCCGCGA
>JBDRTP010000411.1:0-3633 GCA_043823965.1 Chloroflexota bacterium | reverse complement strand
GCGTTGCCGCCCGTGCCCTGGAACTCAGGCAGCACACCCATGCCGTTACCGGAGACGGTCTTGGTGCGCTTCATTTCGAGCAGGATATCCACTATGCCGAAGGGGAACAGGCGGCCCTTGGCGCGCTGGAGGGCAGCGGAGACATCCGGGAAGGCAAAAAGGAAGCCGACGATGTCTTCGCCGTGCAGGATGAGTTTGATCAGGCGATGGTCGGCGACCATGAAGACATTATCCACGGCGTAGTCAATATCGCCCTGTGAGAAGGGGTAATACTCCCAGTTGTGGATAAAGGTCCTGTTGTAGGTTTCGCCGATGCGCTGCGCCCACTGGATGAGTTCCTTCTTGCTCTTGAAGCGCTTGACGGTCAGGTTGCCGCGCTCCAGCACGCGCTGGGCGATGCGCTCGACCCGTTTTGGGATTTTGAAGGCGTCAGCGGGCAGATAGCAGGAGACGAAATCCACTTCTTTTTCAAAACCGAGCACTTCGACCAGTTTCGGGTAATAGTCGTAGTTGTAATTCATCATGGTCATCATCTGGCGCTGCTCGAAGCCCTCGATCAGGATGCCGTAGCCGTCGAAGGGGGAGAGACCCTTCGGGCCGATGACGGTATCCAGGCCGCGCCCCCGCGCCCAGTCGAAGACAGTATCGAAGAGCGCTTTGGCGACTTCGATGTCATCGATGAGGTCGAAGAAATAAAACTGGGCTTTCTTTGTTTTGTGATATGCGTTGAAGGGCTTGTTCTCACCGGCGCAGATGCGGCCCACCACTTTGCCATCCCGCACGGCCAGGAAGAAATCAGACTCGGAGTGATCGAAGAATGGATGCTTCTTTCGGTTGAGCGGCAGGTAGGCGTCTATGTAAAGCGGCGGGACCCACTGCGGGCAGTTCCGGTAGAGATCATAGTAGAATTCGACGAAACGCTTGACCTGTGACTTGTTATCCGTGTCAACTTTTTCGATGGTAAGCATGGCAGGCTCCTTGGCGAAGGGATAAGTTTCTGGCATAAGTATATAACAAAGTTGAGGAAGAAGGTAGCATGGTATAATTTCGGCGCTAAAGGCATCATCCATCACAAAAGTGGTTCTCAAGGAGATTTTATATGTCTGGACACAGCCATTGGGCGACTATTCGCCGCAAGAAAGGTGCAGCGGACGCCAAGCGTGGTCAGGTTTTTACGCGCCTGGCGCGTGAAATAGTGATGGCGGCGCGGGAAGGCGGCGGCGACGCTGGCAGCAACTTCCGCCTGGCGTTGGCCATCGAAAAAGCCCGCGCCAGCAATATGCCGAAAGACAGCATCGAGCGCGCTATCAAGCGCGGCACGGGTGAAGATAAAGAAGGCGGCGTTTTTGAGGAATTGACCCTCGAAGGCTACGGCCCGCACGGCTCGGCCCTGATGGTGGATTGCATGACTGACAACCGCAATCGCACGGTGGCCGGGTTGCGTCACTCTTTCAGTAAAAGCGGCGGCAACATGGCCGAAGCCGGCGCAGTCGGCTGGCAGTTCGAACGCAAGTCATATTTTTCGTTCCCGGCCAGCCAGCTTTCGTATGATAAGGCCTTCGAGCTGGCAATCGAAGCCGGCGCGGACGATGTGCAGGAAGATGGTGAAAACATCGAGATCATCGGCCCGGTGGAAGTCTTCAAGACCCTCAGCGACGCCCTGCAGAATGCGAAGGTCACTCCCGACGAAGCCAGCCTGCGCTTGATTGCCAGGCAGGACCTGGAACTCGGCGTGGAAGAGACGCTCCAGGTGTTGAGGGTGGTCGAAGCGATCGAAGAACTGGACGATGTACAGAGCGTCTTCCACAATCTAAAACTGTCTGAAGAGGCTCTGGCAGCGCTCGAGGCTGAATAATCATGACGCTGGTTCTGGGCATTGACCCGGGGACGGCGACGACGGGTTACGGTCTGGTACGCGACCTCCCCGACGACAACCTGCAAATGGTTGATTTCGGCGTCATCCAGACCCCTGCCGGTCTGCCCGCTGCTGAGCGTCTGTCCTTGCTCTATCATCGTTTACGAGAGCTCCTGCTTCTCCATCGCCCCGAGTCGGCTGCGGTGGAGAAGTTGTTTTTTCAGAACAATGTGAAAACAGCCATCGCGGTTGGGCAAGCGCGCGGGGTGGTGCTGCTGGCCCTGGCCGAAGCCGGCCTGGAGATCGCCGAGTACACGCCAAATGAGGTCAAGCAAGCAGTGGCCGGGTACGGAAGTGCAGACAAAAAGCAAATACAAGAAATGGTGCGTATCTTGCTGAGGATGGCGCACATCCCCCAGCCCGACGACGCCGCCGACGCCCTGGCGATAGCGATAACGCATTTGCACACACGAAGGTATTAATTCACCTGAGATGAACGGGGATGAACTCGATAAATATCGGGTAAACCTGTTCATCGTCCCCCCATTGCGTTTATCTCCGTTCATCCCCGGTTAAAAGGGTTTCCTATGATTGCGACTCTGCGTGGTGAAGTGACACAAATCGAAGATAACGCTGCCATCCTCGAAGTCGGCGGCGTCGGGCTGCGTGTTTTCGTCCCCGCGCCGCTGCGGGATCGGATGAAGGTCGGCGAGGTCGCCTTTCTCTACACCCACCTGATCGTCCGTGAGGACGCGCTGACCCTCTACGGCTTCGAGACCATCGCCGACCGCAGCCTGTTCACCATGCTGCTCAGCGTGGATGGGGTTGGGCCGAAAGTCGCGCTCTCCGTCCTTTCCACACTCAATCTGGATACCGTACAGCGTGCCGTCTTCAACGAGCAGGATGAAATCCTAAGCCGCGTCCCGGGTGTGGGTAAGAAGACCGCCCAGAAGATCGTCCTGTACTTGCACGACCGGCTCAAGCCGATCAGCGGATTGCAGGCCGTGGCAGCCATGTCGGATGCGGATTCGGAAGTCCTGGCTGCACTGACCGCGCTGGGCTACAGCGTGGTCGAGGCGCAGTCCGCGCTGCAATCATTACCAAAGGACGCGCCGGAGGAAGTGGGGGAACGACTGAGGATGGCGTTGGGGTATTTTGCCGAGTAGGCCTTTCGAAGAACCTGCGGTCGGCGGGTTATTTATTCTCCTGCATTTCCTGCAAGATTATCAAATCCTGCTGGAGAGTGCGCCAGCGCAGGAACAGACTGGCGATGTAGATCGCCATCACGCTGAAGATGACGGCGTAGCCGGCGAGCATGAAATTAGTCGTGTCGGGGGTCATTTTTCGCTCCTATTGCATGACCTTGAGTTTGAGTTGCTCAACCTTCTCAGCCAGGCGGCCCAGGCGGATGCGATGCCAGAGCAGGACGACGAAGATGAGCGAGAAGGTGAACAGGCTGAAGAAGAAGGTGAGTTTCATCGGCGCGGTCATGTCGAAACCACCCTGGGCCGCGGAAGAGGCGGTGCCAATTAGCGCTGGATGGATGGTGCGGAACAGACGTATGGACAGGAAGGTGAGCGGTACGCTCAAGCCACCGACCAATGTGTAGACCGCGCCAAACCGCGCCCGCCGCTCCGGGTCTTCGATGCCCTGACGCAGCAGGAGATAGGCAAGATAGATCATCTCAAGGATGGCGGCCGTGGTCAGGCGCGGGTCCCAGGTCCACCAGGTGCCCCAGGCCGGGTAGGCCCAGATGGAGCCGGTGACGATGGCGATGA
>JBDRTP010000410.1:0-3459 GCA_043823965.1 Chloroflexota bacterium | reverse complement strand
CAAGACCGAGCTGGTTTGGCCGGGCAAGTACAACGAGGACGGTACTCGCAAAGAAGTGCCGAGGGTCAACCTCCCCTTCCAGGTCATCGAGACCGTCAACGAGAGCCGCGCCACACGCGAGGTGCAGAAGACAAAAAGCCTTGGGCTCTTTGACGTCTACGAGGGCAAGGAGGGAGATACCTTCGAGGCTGGCTGGAGGAACAAGCTCATCTGGGGCGACAACCTGCTCGTGATGGGGTCGCTGCTGGAGAAGTTCGCGGGAAAAATCGATCTCATCTCCATTGATCCACCATTCGCCACGGGGGCGGATTTCTCGTTCACAGCAGAGATCGGAGACTCCAGAAAGGAGATCACGAAGGATCAGTCCGCCATCGAGGAAAAAGCCTATCGAGACACATGGGGGCGGTATGGCCCTGGCCGCGAACTTGATAGCTATTTGGAAATGATGTGTCCGCGCCTATCATTGATGCACGACCTACTATCGGATCACGGTGCACTACTCGTACACGTGGACTATCGAGCATCTTCATCTCTTCGATTTGTGTTGGACGAGTTGTTCGGTCCGAGTTGCTTTCTCAACGAGATCATCTGGCACTAGAAGCGATGGCCAACGCCGGCCCGTGAATTCCAAAAGATGCACGACAACATACTCTGCTATGTCAAGAAGAAGGGTAGTCACGTCTTCAACGTCCAGTACACGGAACGAACCGAAGAGACGAAACGCCGTTGGAAGGATCAGAGGATCGTGGCGTCGCATGATGAAGGTGGCGCTCGACAGCCATCTGACTACGGCGGAGAAGCGTCGCCAGGAGCCTCAATGGATGACGTTTGGGATATCCCTATTGTGGCGCCCGTAGCCCACGAACGCACCGGATATTCGACACAAAAGCCAGAAGCATTGCTTGAGCGAATCGTTACCGGCCTCAGTAGAGAAAGTGGACTTGTCTTTGATCCCTTCAGCGGCTCCGGCACCACCCTCGCCGTCGCCGAGAAGCTCGGACGCCGCTGGATCGGCTGTGACCTGGGCCGCTGGGGTATTCATGTCACCCGCAAGCGCCTCCTCGGCATCGAGAACTGCAAACCCTTCGAGGTGTTGAACCTCAGCAAGTACGAGCGCCAGTACTGGCAAGGCGTGACCTTCGGAGGCAAGGGGAAGAGCGTCACGGAACAGGCTCTTTATGAGTATCTGGCCTTCATGCTGAAACTCTATGGGGCGCAGCCGGTGTCGGGCCTGGTTCACCTTCATGGAAAAAAGGGAAAGGGCCTGGTTCATATTGGGGCCGTGGATGCACCGGTGACCATCGATGAGATCAACCTCGCCATCTCAGAGTGCCTGAAACTGAAGCAAAGCGAACTCCATGTGCTGGGCTGGGAATGGGAGATGGGCCTGAATGACCTGATGGTTGGAGAGGCGAAGAAGCAGGGCGTGAAGCTCCTGCTTCTGCAGATCCCTCGCGAGGTCATGGAACAGCAGGCCGTGGATAAGGGCGACATCCAATTCTTTGAACTGGCCTATCTGGAAGTGGAGATCAAAAAGGGGAAGGACAGGACAGTCACAATCGTTCTTAAGGACTTCGTCATACCCAATACCGAGCTGATCCCCGAGGAGGTCCGGTCCAAGGTGAAAAAGTGGTCGGACTACATTGACTATTGGGCTGTGGACTGGGACTTCCGGAACGATACCTTCATGCAGGGCTGGGTGGCTTACCGCACCCGCAAGGAACGGAAGCTTCCCCTCGCCTCGGACCTGCACACCTACGAAAAATCGGGCCGATACCGCATTCTGGTCAAGGTTATCGACATCTTCGGGAACGACACCTCGCAGGCATTTGACGTGGAGGTGAAGTAGCCATGGCTAAAGCCGTTATCGCCTATGACAAGGATCTGCCCGAGATCCCAGGCCGTCGACCGTGGGAGAGACCGACCTCATTCCTGGTTAAGGACGATGCGGTCCCGACCGGCTGGCGGGAGGACACCTCGGGTCGCCGCCCCAGCCGCCTTCTCCTGGTGCCCAAGATCCGAGCCGCCGTGGACGCTTGGCGCGAGAAGGGTTACCCCGGAGCGTCGGAAATCACCCGCCGCCTTTTCTCGTATTGGTTCGAGGAAGACCACGAGGTAGCGGGTTTTTTGGTCCCCTTCAGGTACTATTTTTGCCAGCGTGAGGCCATCGAGACGCTGGTCTGGCTTGTGGAAATCTATGGCCGGCGCAATGCAAAGGACCTGATCCAGTCCCACGCCGAGGTCTACAAGAAGGACCTCTTCGCGGACAACATCGTGTTCCAGACCACCATGGACGGTCGACGGCAGATTCGCCGGTATGTGCCGGAGCTGGATGGCGATGGCGTGCAGGACCTGCCGCCGGAGGACCTGCGCCGCTTCGCCTTCAAGATGGCGACGGGCTCGGGTAAGACCTGGGTGATAGCCATGGCGGTTGTCTGGGCGTACTTTCACAAGAAACGGGTGCCCGGGTCCGAGCTTTCGACCAACTTCCTGATCGTCGCGCCGAACGTCATCGTCTACCAGCGACTGGAAAAGGACTTCGCCAGCAACAACATCTTCCGGCAGCTCCCGCTCGTTCCCCCGGAGTGGAGGCCTTTCGAGCCGAAGGTCATCTTGCGGGGCGAGCCAACAGAACCGAACGCCTCGGGCAACCTCTTCCTGACCAACATTCACCAGCTCTACGAATCCCGCGACCAGGAGTGGACCCCGCAGAACGCGGTCGACGCGCTCCTCGGCAGGAAGCCGGTCAAGGACCTGGCTGCCGGTCAGAGATCGATGCTGGAGCGGATCAAGGCGCTCAAGCACCGCGTAGTCATGAACGATGAGGCCCACCACGTCCACGAGGAAACTCTCAAGTGGAGCCAGTCGCTGCTCGCGGTTCACCGGGCGCTGCCCAAGGGCCTTGGCCTCTGGCTAGATTTCTCCGCCACACCCAAGGATCCGAATGGGATGTACTTCCCCTGGACCGTCTGCGACTACCCGCTCGCCCAGGCAGTGGAGGATCGCATCGTCAAGGCGCCGCTGATCGTCACCAAGGAGGACGACCCCAAGCATCCCAAGGATGATCCCGATGGCATCACCAAGGACAATGTTCACCAGAAGTATGGCTATTGGCTCCAAGCCGCCGTCCAACGATGGAAGGACCATTGGAGCGTCTACAAGAAGCTCGACACGAAGCCGGTCCTTTTCATCATGGCGGAGAAGAACGTCTATGCGGATGCGCTGGGGCAGTATCTCTGGAAGACCAAGGAGTTCGGCTTGAAGGAGTCCGAGGTGCTAGTCATCCACACCGACGCTGCGGGGGAGGTCACCAAGAAGGACCTGGACACGGCCCGCGAGGCGGCCCGCGATATCGATACGAACAAGATCAAGGCCATCGTCAGCGTCATGATGCTGCGCGAGGGGTGGGACGTGCGCAACGTGAGCGTAGTCCTCGGCCTGCGCCCCTTCACGGCCAAG
>JBDRTP010000409.1:0-4416 GCA_043823965.1 Chloroflexota bacterium | reverse complement strand
CCGTACATGTTCTACATGGGCAGCGATTTCCGCAAACTCAAAGCCCCGTTCATTTGGTATGATATCCTCCACGTGCTGGAGGTGCTGACCCAATTCGACTGGCTGACGTTCCTTATCTTGCGTATCATGCGGAGATTCACCTGACCCGGGCAAGCCGAACCGAAAAAGGATTATCCACGAAGGCCACGGAGATCACGAAGTTTTTCTTTTAGCTCTTGATATGTTTCAAGGAGGTCAAGCAAACTGTCAACGAATTGGCAACGAATAAGCGAATTCCTCGGCGCGCGGATGCTCATTCGGTTATTCGTTGACAGAGCTCCTTGAAATCCATATTGAGCCTTTCTTTTTTCCATTCGTGACTGCCGAGTAGGCCTTCGGCACAAATTGAAATGGCTCGCAATGACATTCGAGGTATAGTTTATGGATATCAACATCCGCCTGCAAAAGATCGCCGATTTTGTCCGCGCCCGCCAAAAGGAGATGTACCTGAAACGGGAAGACCGCGCCGAGTCCGACCGCCTGCTGGTCAGCCTGGATTATCGCTGGAGGCACACGCTGCGCGTCTCCCAATGGGGCAAACGCATCGCCGAAGCCGAAGGCGCGGACGTGGAACTGGTTGTGGCCGCCTGCCTGCTTCACGATGTGGCCTCGTTCAACGTGCTGCCGGACGATAACGACCACGGACGCGTCGGCGCGGAGATCGCCCGTCCGTTGCTGAATGAAATCGGCTACACGCCCGGACAGGTTGAGAACATCTGCATCTCGGTCGCCGAACATGCGGACGTAGAGAATCCTTCCACGTTGGAAGCCAGAGTCGTCACCGACGCCGATAACGTCGACAGGTTTGGCGCCTTCCGTGTGCTTTACTGGTGCCTGCCGGAAATCAGCGATTATGACAAACTGACCGAAAAACTGCGCAAACGTATCGAGCGTCTGGAAGGCTACCGCGCCAAAAGCCCGCTCTGCACCGCGACCGGACGAAAACTATTCGCCGAGCAGTTGGATTTCCAGATCGCATTCTTCAAAAAATTTATCGAAGAGCATGATTCGAGCGTAATGCCAACCCTGTAGGGCCGATTTCCATACCGGCCGTTTAGCGGCGGATAAGATACCCGCCCTACTCTACTCCTTGATTAGGATGCAGTTGGACTGCATCCTGCTCGCAGTGCAACTACTCGCGAACTATAGAGGATAAATGATGTGGGGCGGGATGTTATCCCGCCTGAACGCTAACGAGCGGGATGCCATCCCGCTCCACCAAGTGAAGCATGGAGAATCATGAATAAAGTCCTCATTGCCAACCGAGGCGAGATCGCCGTCCGCATCCTGCGCGCCTGCCGTGAACTGGGCATCGAAACCGTCGCCGTCTATTCCGAAGCCGACCGGCAGGCGCTGCACGTCCGCTACGCCGACGAGGCTTACCTGCTCGGCCCGGCGCCCGCGCGGGAATCTTACCTGCGCGGCGACAAGATCATCGCCATCGCCCAAAAGACCGGCGCGGACGCCATCCACCCCGGCTATGGATTCCTGGCTGAGCGCGCCGACTTCGCCCAGGCCTGCCAGAGCGCCGGTATCCTCTTCATCGGCCCGAAGCCATCCGCCATTGCGGCGATGGGCGACAAAATGACCGCGCGCAATACCGTCATCGCAGCGGGCGTGCCGGTGGTGCCTGGCACGGAGGGCGAAGGCAGTCTTTCGGACGAAAACCTGCTCGCGGTTGCCCCGCAAATCGGCTTCCCGCTGCTCGTCAAAGCTACGGCCGGCGGCGGCGGCAAAGGGATGCGCGAGGTGCAGAATATTGAAGAAATGCCCGCGCTGCTGCAATCCGCGCGGCGCGAGGCCGAGTCGTCTTTCGGCGATGGAAATGTTTACCTCGAAAAACTGGTCGAGGGGGCGCGGCACATCGAAATCCAGATCCTGGCCGACCAGCATGGCAATACGATTTATCTCAACGAGCGCGAGTGTTCCATCCAGCGCCGGCACCAGAAGCTCATCGAGGAAGCCCCCTCCCCCTTCATCGGCGAGGACGATGACCTGCGCAAGCGTATGGGCTGCGTGGCGGTCAAGGCCGCCAAAGCAGTCGGCTACCTCAACGCGGGGACGATCGAGTTTCTGGTGGATAAAGATAAGCATTTCTATTTTCTCGAAATGAATACCCGGCTGCAGGTCGAGCACCCGATTACGGAACTCATCACCGGCGTGGATATTGTCAAGGAACAAATCCGCATTGCGCGCGGTCGGCAATTATCCTATAAACAGGAAGATATCAAAATCAACGGCGCGGCGATCGAGTGCCGCATCAACGCCGAGGACCCATACAACGGCTTCCTGCCTTCGACCGGAAAAATCGCACATAGCATTTTGCCCACCGGCCCCGGCGTCCGGGTGGATACGGGCGTATATTCCGGCTTCGAGATTACACCTTACTACGATCCACTGATTGCCAAGCTGGTCGTCTGGGGCAAGACGCGCGCCCAGGCCATCCTGCGCATGCGGCGCGCCCTCGAAGAATACCGCATCGTCGGCGTGCGGACGAACATTCCCTTCCATCAAGCCATGATGGACTCGCACCGCTTCATGGGCGGGCAATACGACACGCGCTTCGTCGAAGAACGTTTTTCGATGCAGGAAGTCGCCGAAGGCAAGACCATCCACCCGGAAATCGCCGCCATCATGGCTACGCTGGTGGCGCATCGAAGCATGGCGCGCACGGCCCAGGTCGTCCGGCGCGGCGAGCGGGATACCAGCAACTGGAAGTGGGTCGGCCGCTGGGAGAGGATGCACCGGTAGGGAGAGTGATCAGTGATCAGTGTTCAGTGTTCAGTTGAATGTGAGGCATGATGAAATACATTACAACGATAGAAGGCCATGAATATTCAATCGAAATTCTCGATGAGCATCACATCCGCCTCGGCGATAAAACGCTGGAAGTGGATTTCGAATCGGTCAGTGGACAGCCGGTTTTTTCGCTGCTGGTGGACGGCAAATCATACGAGGCTTACGTTTATCCCGAAGAAGACGGCTGGCAGGTGCTGATGCAGGGACGCCTGTATCCGGCGCGCGTGGAAGACGAGCGCGAGAAACGTCTGCGCGCCGCGGCCGGAGGCACGGTCAGCGAGAGCGCGGAATATCACCTGAAATCCCCGATGCCAGGACTGGTGGTCGTAATTCCGGTGGCCGAGGGTGATAGAGTGGAAAAAGGCAAGGTGCTGGTGATCCTGGAATCGATGAAAATGCAAAATGAACTCAAGTCACCGCGTGACGGAACGGTGCAGCGCATCCGCGTCAAGCAGGGTGAGAGCGTGGAGCAGAGGCAGACACTGCTTAGTGTTCAGTAACCAGTGATCAGTTATCAGTGATCAGTGTTCAGTGAACGATCAGGAAATCGAAGTCAAATTCTTCGTAAAAGACCTGGGGGAGATGGAGACGCGGCTGCAGGAAATGTGCGCGCGGCTGCTGCGGCCGCGCGCACATGAGCTCAATTTGCGCTATGACAGGCCGGATGGCAGCCTGCGCCGTGAACATCGAGTGCTGCGCCTGCGGCAAAGCGACGACGCCCGCCTGACTTACAAAGGGCCAGGCTCGATCATGGAGGGTACGATGTCGCGCCAGGAGATCGAATTCATCGTTAGCGACTTTGGCGCCGCGCAGAACTTTCTGGAGGCTTTGGATTATCAGGTCGTGGTCATGTACGAGAAATATCGCACGACTTACATGATAGAGACCTCCGAGGTCTTCGCGAAGCACCCCCGAAGGGGGCGAGACCTCGGAGGTCTGAGCGCCTTGATCATGCTGGACGAACTGCCCTACGGGAACTTCGTCGAGATCGAGGGGCCGGATGCGGCCTCGATCCACGCCGCCGCGGACCGCCTCGGCCTGGATTGGGAGGCGCGCATCGCCGAGAGTTATTTGGCGCTGTTCGAGCGGCTCGCTAAAACACGCGGTTTGACCTTTGGCGAGGTGAGTTTTGCCAACTTTACGCAGCTCAGCATCACGGCAACCGAGCTGGGCGTTTGCCCGGCAGATTCATAGCATCGAATTACGCGAATGACGCGAAATTCTCAAAGATTCGCCCGAAAATAAAATTCGGAAAATTCGCGCCATTCGATGCAAACTTCCCGCTTGACAGAACCGCAAATAACACTGTGGAAGGAATAGAACATGTTAGCGACCAAGTTCCAACAGATCACAACCGCCTGGCCGTCGCTGTCAGGCGTGCTGCACGTTCCCCATACAAAAAAGGACTATGAGGAGACGGTCATTTTTCTGGATGGTTTGATTGACCATCTCGGCGAAAACGAAACCCACCCGTTAACCTCGCTTATGGAAGTCCTGGGGGTATTGATCGAGAAATACGAAGATGATCATATCCCAGAGATTGCGGAAATCTAATTTTCCACCCAGTAGGCCTTTGAC
>JBDRTP010000408.1:0-2583 GCA_043823965.1 Chloroflexota bacterium | reverse complement strand
TGTCAAGGAACCTTCGGTCGGTTCGGTGATGCGTGAGAGGATCTTCAGCAGGGTGCTTTTCCCGGCTCCGTTGCGCCCGATGATGCCCAACACCTGTCCCTCTTCGACCGCGAAGTTGACTTCCCGCAAGGCCCAGATGTGGTCCGATTGCGGACTTGTCCTGAGCATAGTCGAAGGATTGTGGATGGCGGACTCGCCCTGAGCGTAGTCGAAGGGTTGCGGATGGCCGGTTGCCCGCAAGTTGCGCAAGGCACGCAGCGGCGCGCCAAGCGCGGTGGTGATCTTCTCGCTCAACGTCTGGTATTTTTGTGAGACAAGGCCGATGCGATAACGCTTGCCCAGGTTTTCAACACGAATAACGGTAGTCATTTACGAATCTCGACTTTTTATCTATCTCTCTCGATAGCACAGCAATTTTGATAGTATACTTGTAGCATGGACCGTCCGAGCGTAATAACTTCAAGAGGATACCAAATGACCAAACTAGCTGAGCTGACCTCGCCGCGCACCCTGGAACTCCCGTCCGAAATCGCCGAGCTATTCCGTCCTGCCGACCGGTTTGTCGTCTGGGCCGAAGGGGACACATTATACCTGAAGCGCATCACGCCAACACCGGTGACAAAAATAGTCGCTCAAGCGCCACAAGGCAAGCCGATGACGATGGACGAAGTCAACGCAATCGTGCACGAAGTCCGACGGCGAAAACAACTGGGGTAACTTTAAATTGTATCCGCAAACGTTTTTTCCATGCGGCGGAAGTAGAGCAATCCGCTGATCAGCAGGAATAGCGCCACGCCCGCCGAAGCGAGCAGCCGGATATCCGGCGGGGTCGGCGCGCCGAGCAGCGCCCAGCGGAAACCGTTGACCACGCCGGCCATCGGGTTGATGGCATAGATCAATTGCCACTTTTCCGGCACCAGGGTGGTGGAGTAGGCAATCGGGGAGACGAACTTCCAGAATTCCGAAAGGAAGGGGATGATATAACCGACATCGCGATATTTCACGAACAACGCCGAAAGCCACAGCGCCACACCCAACGCCGTGACCAGCGCCAGGAGCAGGTAGAGCGGCAGGGTCAGCATCTCCCAACGCATGCTCAGGTGCGTGACACCAATCAGGTTGTAATAAATCATCATCCCAATCAGGACGAGGAAGGCGATCAGGAAGTCCACCACGCCGGCGACGACCGAGGCTAACGGCAGCACCAGGCGCGGGAAGTAAATCTTCGTCACCATGTTTTGGTTACCGACCAGCGAGCGGCTGGCATTGTTCAGGGCGTTGGCGAAGAGCGTCCAGGGCAGGAGGCCAACGTAGGAAAAAATCGGGTAAGGCATCCCATCGGAGGGGATTTTAGCCAACATGCCGAAGAAAATACTGAAGACCACCATGGTCATGAACGGCTGGATTACCGCCCAGGAAACGCCCATCAGAGTCTGCTTGTAGCGCACTTTTAAATCGCGCCAGACCATGAAAAAGATCAGTTCGCGATACATCCACAGGTCGCGCAGGTTGAGCGCCGTCCAGCCGCGCGTCGGCCGGATCGTTACAGTTGTCGAAAGTCTAATGTCGGTTTGTGCCATACCAATTTACCGATTCTTCCTATACCACTCGATTGCCCGGCGCAGGCCGTCCTCGAATCACAAGCCAAGACAGTATCGCACGGCGTTCTCGATCTTTTCTAGTAATTCGCCTGACACCTGCCCGGCTGGCTTTTCAGGGAAACGAGCGGGGTCCAATGAACGAATCTGGAAACACAGGAATACCGTTTCCATCGGCAAGCCGCTCTCTGCTGCGGGTATCCGAACATTCGTTGGATAATCGCGAGAAATATTCGTTCCCTTTGTTCCTACTACCACCGTCACAACAAGCGGCAGGTTGTTGATAACGTCAATTGACAGAACCATAACGGGCCGTTCGCCAGCCTGTTCTCGGCCTTTGACGGGATTCAAGTTTACGAAATAGATTTCGCCGCGTTGGATCGCCATCAGACCTCCTCAAGCCCATCATCTTCCGCAACTGCAAATTCGCGCTCGATCTCACGCAACTCATTTTGAATCTCTGGGTCCAATGCCATTGCAACTAATTGCGCTTCTAAAGAGCTCTGGCCGATGAGGTTCTCCCGCAACTGGCGCGCCAGATGTTCGAGCAGCCAAAGTTGCTCGATCAAAGGTAAATGGTTGATGTTTTCTTCAATTTTGTTCAGAGTAGCCATAGTCATGCACGCCTCCTGTAAAAACTTTTACGTGAGTACCAACTTACGCTTTACGCATTACGTTTTACGTTGCGATACCACTCTATCGTCCGCCGCAGCCCCTCCTCGAACGGCATCCAGGCGCGGAAGCCGAAGAACTTCTCGGCGCGCGAGACGTCCAGGCCGCGGCGCGGTTGGCCGTTGGGCTTGGACGTGTCCCAGACCAGTCGGCCGCTGAAACCGGTCAACCGGGCAATCGTCTCGGCCAGGTCTTTGATGGAGATCTCATATCCCGATCCCAGGTTGACCGGCTCGGGACCAGCGTACTTCTCGGTTGCCAGCAGGATGCCTTCCGCGGCGTCTTCCACATACAGGAATTCGCGCGTCGGCGA
>JBDRTP010000407.1:0-2715 GCA_043823965.1 Chloroflexota bacterium | reverse complement strand
CAGGTCATCCACGGTACGGGAATGGTCGGCCGGCTGAAGGTCGAATCGGCCCGTCGGCGCATGTTGGACCTGAATCCGGGCATCCAGGTGGACGCGTACAACGAGTCGTTCACCTCCGCGAATGCCATGCGTATAGCCGGTAATTATGATGTTTTGATAGACGGCACGGACAACTTCCCGACCCGTTACCTGTCCAACGACGTGTGCGTGCTGCTCGGCAAGCCAAACGTCTACGGCTCGATCTTCCGCTTCGATGGGCAGGCGAGCGTCTTCTACGCCAAAGAAGGACCGTGCTACCGCTGCCTGTTCCCTGAGCCGCCTCCGCCGGGGCTGGTGCCCTCCTGCGCAGAGGGAGGCGTGCTGGGCGTGCTGCCGGGGACGATTGGCACGATCCAGGCCACCGAGGCGATAAAGGTGTTGCTTGGCATCGGCTCGTCGCTGGTCGGGCGGCTGCTGCTCTACAACGCCCTGGAAATGAGTTTCGAGTACGTCAAGCTGAAGAAGAACCCCAATTGTAAGGTTTGCAGCGAGCACCCGGAAATCACCGCGCCGATTGACTACTACGAATTCTGTGGCGTGCCCGGCCTCGGCCACGACGAAGGCTCGGCCGGGGTGGATTGGGATATTACCGCTCTCGAGTTGGCTGAGAAAATCAGGCGCGGCGATCCGTTACGCCTGATTGACGTGCGCGAGCCGCACGAGTTGGCGATTTCGTCCCTGTCTGGGGCGGAACTGTTCCCGCTCGGCCAGTTGGCCTCCCGCCTGCCTGAGCTGGACAGCGCTCAGGAGATGGTCGTAATCTGCAAATCCGGGATGCGCTCGGCGCGTGCGTTGGAGTTGCTGGTCAGCGCCGGGTTCAGGAAGGTGAGAAATTTGAAGGGGGGGATCAATGCCTGGGCGCGGGAAGTGGATGCGAGGCTGCCGGTGTATTGAGGCAGTGTGCAGTGTTCAGTTTTCAGTGATCAGTGAACAGCCCTGGCGGGAGTGCGCCAGGGCTGTTGTGTTAGATTTATTGTGGGTCTTTGATTCCGGCGTTTTATGCAAGAAGCAGTATAATCCAGCGTAATGAGAACAAATTTTATCGAGCGCAGGGGACGGATCGAAGACCTGGACCGGTCATTCGACGTGAAGTTCTGGCAGGCCCAGCCGGCAAGCGCGCGGTTTCAGGCTACCTGGGAACTGATTGTTCATGCGATGAGGGTCAAAGGGCGCGATGTTCGTCAACTCCGACTTCAGCGATCTGTTGAAACTTTTCAACGACAACGGCGTTAGATACCTGGTCATCGGCGGGTACGCGGTCGTCCAGTACGCAGAACCGCGCTACACCAAAGACCTCGATCTCTGGATCAGCACCGATGCCGCCAACGCGGAAGCCGTGTTTCGTACCCTGCGCCTCTTTGGCGCGCCGCTCGATGGTTTAGCAGTCAATGATTTCGCCGAAGAAGGCTATTTTTTCCAGATGGGTGTCCCGCCGATACGTGTGGACGTGTTGATGGGTATTCCCGGAATGCAATTTGAGTCAGCCTGGCAGAGACGGGTTGAGGTGGATTTCGATGGCTTGATTATCCCCTTTATCTCGAAAGAAGACCTGATCGCCTCGAAGCGCGCTTCGGGCCGTCCGCAGGATTTGATTGACGCAGACCTGTTATCAGAAACCGACTCGGAGTAGAGTATTGGACAGTTTTCGTGACCAGTAAACAGCCCTGGCGGGAGTGCGCCAGGGCTGATGTGTTAGATTTCTTTCAGAAGGCGTTCGTACTCTCTGAGACTTACGCTAGTTTCGTCATACTGCAACCCCGATGCGCAGTGTGCCGATAAATTCAGGCGCCGGTTCAATCTTGTCTGCTGTTTGCAGATATACAGTGATGACTTCGTGAAGATTGGCTTCCAATGCCGGAAGGTCGGGGGCTTGGGTGTAGCAGCCGGGCAATTCGGCCACTTCGCCGACCAGCCAGCCGGATTCGGGGTCGCGCTCGGCGCGTGCGTTGGAGTTGCTGGTCAGCGCCGGGTTCAGGAAGGTGAGAAATTTGAAGGGGGGGATCAATGCCTGGGCGCGGGAAGTGGATGCGAGGCTGCCGGTGTATTGAGGTAATCAGTCACCAGTTATCAGTGACCGGTCACCAGTGATCGTAAAAAAACTAATGGCCGCGGCTTTCAGCGTGGGTTTCAGCCTGCAATATCACCCCCCGCAGGGGACTGCCTTCCCGCACACCGTCCTGCGTTCGGTGCAGGGAAGAACGCGGGACAGGCAGCGACACAAGCCGCGCCTGTCGAAAATCCTCGAAAGAGGGCAAGCCATCTAGTTTGACAATGTCACATTCGAACCCCGAAACCTTTTCACCACGAAGGACACGAAGGAACACAAAGGCTTTATGGGAAATGCTCTCTTAGTTCCAGCCTCCCGTGCGGGCGCGGTTCCTGATTTCATCCTGCAGAGCGGAGAGCATCTCCACATAGGACTCTCGGTTGGCGGATCCCGCCTTGGCAGCTTGTTCTTCGAGGCGTGCCAGCAAGTAGACCATCCACGAGAGCCACGTACGCGGATTACTTTGTGCCCCCGCGATCTCCTGTGCAACCTCATTGAGTATCTCGCGAAGTCTGTCTTCTTTGCTCATGCTTCACACTCCTGAACCTGTTGGGTGACTACACTTTTATTGTAGCACCCTTGGTGTCCTAGGGCAAACAGCTGGTTCACAACTCTCCCTTAAACGCCCT
>JBDRTP010000406.1:0-2966 GCA_043823965.1 Chloroflexota bacterium | reverse complement strand
GGGTTCCGGCGCTCATCCTGGCCTTCGCCCTGGCTTTCGAGCCTGGCCTGCTGGCGCTCTCACGCGTGGCCGGGAGTCTGATCCTGGCCGTCTCGTTCCTCGTGCTGGCCTGGGCCATGTGGCGGGACGGGCGCTATCCGCTGGCGAGCGTCTTCGGTGGATTGGCGTTGCTTTCCGGTCAGGCAGTCTGGATGGGATTGCTCATCCTCGGCTTGAGCGTAGCCATTTGGCAGGCGTTTATCTCCAAACGAGTGAAGACTGATGACCAACAACAGACCGCCGGTGAAGACCACTCGTCACCCGTCACCCGTCACCCGTCACTCGAAACTGATCACTGGTCACTGAACACTGAACACTGGAAAACAGCTCTCGCCTACCTCCTCGGTACCTTGCTCCTCGGCGGCAGCCTGTTCCTCCTTGCGCCCAATGGATTGAGCGCCTTCGTCGCCTCCATCCTGGCGTATTTCAAGGGCTGGTGGACGCTTTCCGGCGTGCGCGCCGCGCACCTGCTCACCGCGCTGGCCGCATATCAGTTGATGGCGCTCATCTTTGGCATCGTCGCGCTCATGCGCGGCCTCCTGCGCAAAGACCAACTGGTCATTGGCTTGGGCTTATGGGCGGTGATCGCCCTGCTCCTGGCGCTGGTCTATCCTGGGAGGCAGGTGGCCGACCTGGCCTGGGCGCTCATCCCGCTCTGGGCGCTGGCCGCGCTCGAACTCAGCCGCTATACTAAAATAGAAGGGATCGGCGCTTGGGAATTGGCCGGGGTGACGACCCTGACGGTCTCCATCCTGGTCTTCGCCTGGATGAACCTGGCCGGTGTGGCCGGGCAGGCGTTCACTTCTCCGCTCGCACAGACGCGCCTCCTGCTCTTGCTGGGCGCACTGCTCCTTTTGGGCTTGAGCCTGACCCTGGTTGGCATGGGCTGGTCGCTGGACCTGGCGCGCCAGGGGGCGGTTTGGGGAAGTGCGCTGTTCCTGGCGGCCTTCACACTCGGCGCGGCCACGGGCGCAGCCGGGCTTCGTCGGCCGCTCACAGCCGAGCTTTGGTCGCCCGCGCCGCAGACGGCTCAAGCAGATTTGTTACAAAAGACTATGGATGGCCTCTCGAACTGGCGCAAGGGGCATATCGAAGCCCTGGATGTGACTGTCGTGGAACTGGATTCGCCCGCCCTGCGCTGGCTGCTGCGGGATTGGGAGGTGAAAGAGACGGGCGCGCTCTCACCGGCCGACTCACCGTCACTGGTCGTTATGCCCCTGCGGGGTATTACCCCCCAAGGCATGCAAGTGAACCTGGCCACCGCTTATCGCGGCCAGGATTTCGTCTGGCACCAGACCCCGGCCTGGGACCTGGCCCGGCCGGAGGACTGGCTGCGCTGGTTCGTCTACCGCCAGATGCCCCAGCAGACGGAAAGTGTTGTCCTTTGGGCGCGTAATGATCTGTTTTTCAATGAGGAGGCCGCTCCATCGCCGTGAAGCGTGAGGCGAGAACCGTTTACGAATCTCTAATCTCTAATCTCTGATCTCTAATCTCTGATCTCGTCAATCGTCAATCGTCAATCGAAAATGCCTAAACCCAACATCCTCGCCATAGACGGCCCGGCTGCATCGGGCAAATCCAGCCTCGGACGCCGGCTGGCCGACGCCCTGGGATATTTGTTTTTCGATACCGGCGTGATGTACCGCGCCGTGACTTGGCTGGCTCTGAAGGGTGGTGTGGATGTGAACGATGAATTCGGCGTCACCATGCTAGCCGAAAATGTACTGATTGACGTGCGTCCGCCCTCCAAAGCGGATGGCCGTGCTTGCGATGTTGTTGTGGGAAGGACGGATGTCACCTGGGATATCCGCCGCCCCGAGGTGGATGCCAACGTTTCAGTCGTCTCGACATATAAAGGCGTGCGCGATGCCCTGGCCTCCCAGCAGCGGCGGATCGGCCTGCGCGGGCGCGTCGTCATGGTTGGACGCGATATCGGCACGGTTGTCTTGCCTGAGGCGGATTTAAAGATCTACCTGGATGCCTCGGCTGAACAACGCTCCCGTCGTCGTTGCGATGAGATTATCGCCCGCGGCGGAAAAGCAAACTACGAAGAAATCCTGGCTGGTGTGCGCAAACGGGACGAAATCGATTCCACCCGCGCTCATTCGCCGCTGAAAGCCGCGCAGGATGCCGTCATCATCGATTCCGATCATTTGAATGCTGACGAAGTCTTCGCCAAAGCCGAAGGCCTACTCGATGGAGGTGTTATGCCGGTAAGATACGAGTATCGCGCTGCGTGGTGGCGGCGCTGGCTGGCCCGTCCGATCATCCGGTTTTTGCTCCGCCTGCTTTTCCACATCCTTGCACCGGTGAAAATTTTTGGGAAAGGAAATGTTCCGCTCCACCAGGCGTATATCGTAGCCATCAACCATGTTTCCCTTTATGACCCGCCTTTTGCTGGCGTTTTTTGGCCAGAGCAGGTGGAGGCGATGGGCGCAGTGGAAATATGGAGCAGGCCGGGACAGAGCGTGCTTGCTCGCCTGTGGGGAGGCATCCCCGTCCACCGTGGCAAGTATGACCGCGCCTTGTTCGACAAGGTAATTTCGGCGCTGCGTTCCGGATACCCACTGCTGATCGCCCCCGAAGGGGAGCGCTCGCACAAGCCGGGTCTGCAATGCGCCAGGCCTGGCATCGCCTATCTCGTCGAACAGACCGGCCTGCCTGTCGTCCCGGTCGGCATCGTTGGCACGACGGATGATTTCTGGCAAAAAGCTTCGAAAGGTAAACGTCCGCCACTGGAAATGCGCATCGGCAAACCCATCCATCTGCCGCCGGTGACCGGCAATGGCAGCCAACGCCGCGCCGCCCGCCAGCGCAACGCCGATCTGGTCATGGCGCATATTGCCGGTCTATTGCCGGAGGAATATCGAGGCGTATATGCAAACAGCGCCATCTTCCCTGCCGAAGCCCCCTAACTACCGAGTAGG
>JBDRTP010000405.1:0-4504 GCA_043823965.1 Chloroflexota bacterium | reverse complement strand
TATGATTTCCCGGTGGGATATCAGATCTTCGAGTACACAATCTACGTCAAACCGTAGCCGTGGTTTGAATAAATAATCAAAAGCCCTGCCAGCGCAGGGCTTTTGATTATCTACCGGACCGAAATTACAGTTGGATGTTGCCGAGATACTGCATGGGAAGCTAATACGAAGCATTGGAATGTGATATTTCCAGATCATCCACTTTCATGAAGGTCGGCACGATGATGGCGGTCGGGTTGCGGGCGCGGTAACTGGCGGAGGTGTTATGCACGGTTGCGCCGCGCGAGAGCCAGTCCACTTTATTGCCAAAGATATCCAGCAGGCTCTGGGTCAGGCGCACATTGTACGGAACGGCCACCGAACCATCCTTCTTGAGCAGCAAGGCACCGAAACGCGAACTGGCCGTGATGATGCCCTTGGAGGGGTTGACGACGTTCATGTAATGCAGGAACGGGATGTAGAGGATATCCTTCTGGCGCGGCTGTGCGACCAATTGCTCCAGCGTGTGAATATCCACGCTGCCGCCGCTGACCACCAGGCTCTTGTGCATCACCGTGTGGCCGGTCGGTTGGGCGCCAAACTCATCGGCGTCATCCTGGTACCAGGTGAATCCCTGAAAGACGCCCTCCTTGACCAGCGGAAAAGCCTTGCGCACCATGCCGGTGAAATCCCGCTTGAAGGGGAAGGTCTCGCGCCGCGCCGGAGCATCTGTGAGATCGAACTTGGCGGAAAATACCTTTTTGCCGACCTGCTCTTCCTGCAGGAATGAAAATCCGCGCTTCATGGAACCGCCGTTGAAGCCTATCCAGTTCATGATGTTGAGCATGGCGGCTGTGGCGGCCGGGCCGAAGACGATATCATAGCGGCCGAGGGGGAGCTGTAGCGGGGTATCCTGCTGGTAATGTTCCAGCAGATAAGCCAGTTCGCGGTGTATCCCGGCAGCCTCGAGGTCTGATCTTCTCTGGGCAGATTGCTCGGCCTGCACTTCCCATTTGAGCCGGCTGTGGGACAGAACAGTGGTGATCTGGGCGTCGGAGGTTTTGAAATACTGGGTATGTTCGGAGCGGGTATTGATCTGGGCGAGGGTGTTCGCGCCGCAGGAAAAGATGCCGGATAATTTGATCTCTTCGGTTTCGAGATCTTTCACGGCTGTGTTGAAATACGCCAGTTTTTCAGCATTGCTCATCCTAGCCAGGGCGGGATCATATCCGCTCTCATCCACGAAGGATTCGGTAAAGACGGGAATGGTCGGCTGGTAATTGAGCGGCTGGGCGTGCCTGACCATCTCGGCGGCGGTGTCAATGCCGCGCTTCATGTCGTCCACCCGTTCCAGGTCGGTGATCAATTCGCAACTGGCGCGCTGCCGGCCTGAATAGGCGGTAATATCCAGGCGGATCAGGTGCTCGCTGGTATTCAGGGAAATGGCCGAGTTGGCAAAGCGCATCAGGGCGCTGTCTTCTTCCTGATAAAGAAGGGCGATCTCATATCCCTTGTCCAGCGAATACCGGCGCAGATCGTCCAGGGTTTGTAAGATGCGTTCTTTCACGGCTATTCTCCTATCCTGACATTGTCGAAGCGGCAGACCGGTACGCCATGTCCCAGTTGCATGATCTGGTTGGGCTGGCCCTTGCCGCAGTTATCCACGTACTGCACCTGCCAGGTGGACTTGTCGCCGACCGCAGAAAGCGAATTCCAGAATTTGAGCGTATCGCCTTTGTAGGTCGAATTCTTGACAACGTTGGTGATCTTTCCATCCTCCACCAGCCAGCCAATCTCGGTGGCGAAGTGGAATTGTTCGCGGTTCGAACCGATGGACCAACTTTTCTCGCCGTCCAGGATGATGCCTTTTTCGGTATGGGCGACGATATCATCCAGCGTGCCGTCTGTGCCTGGATCAATGTTGATGTTGGTCATGCGCTCGATGGGCACGCGGTAGAAGGCTGTGGCGCGGTTGGCGCCGCCGCTGCCTTTGAAGATCTGTTTCTTGGCGCGCGCGTTGGCCTCTTCCACCATCTGGCGGCCGGTGATGGCGCCGACCAGGATGCCCCTGTCAATCAGCAGGTTGTTCTGCGCCGGGACGCCGTCATCGTCGAAGCCGAAACTGCCCGGGCTGTTGGGGAGCGTGGCATCCGCGCGGGCGGTCAGTTTGGGCGAGCCGTAGCGCAGTTTGCCGAAATCGTTCAGGGTCACGAAAGAACCGCCGGCGAAGGCCAGTTCGTAGCCGAGAATGCGGTCCAACTCGAGTGCGTGGCCGATGGTTTCATGGGTTTGCAGGAACATCATGCCCGGCAGGATGATGACCGAGCGATTCTCTTTGGGACACTCCGCGGCGGTCAGCACCTGGTTCATTTCCCGCACGATTCGCTCGGCGTTCTCACTGAACAGTTCCTTTTGGATGGTTTCCCAGCCGCGGCTGTCGCTGACCCGGCCCGGGCGGAATTTGCGCTCGTACATCACGCCTTGGGCGTCGAGGCCGGAGACTTCCAGGGACGAGAATACCTCAGTGATGACTTTTTCGATCTCGCTGCCTTCTGAATCCACGAACACGATCTGCTTGCGGATGAAGTTGAGGTTGCTGACCCGCTGGAAGACGCCGGGCTGGTTGAGCTTCTCATCCATCTCTTTCAAGAAGGCCACCTTCTCGGCCAGCGGCGCCTCGAGGGGATTGACCCGGCACGGGCTTTCGAATTTGGCTAGGAGAATATCCTTCTCGGCCAGCCGCACTGGAAAGGTGACGCGTTCGGCGGCCGCCCGGGCATTATCGAAGGCTTTATCATACAGCGCCGCCAAGTCGCTCAGATCGGACGAGGCGGCGAATCCCCAGGCGCCCTTGTAGAGCACGCGGATGCCGATGCCGCTTTCGCGGGAGGCATTGGCGCTTTTCAGGTTGCCGTTCCACATCAGCAGGTGGTTGGTTTCCTCAAACGGGTACCAGCGGGTATCCACGTAAGCAGCGCCGCGCGCTTTGATGCGTTGGATTTGTTGTTGTATCTGTTGCAGCATTCCCTAGCCTCCTTGGTGAATTTTAGCCTGTAGGCCGCACAACGCCCCCTTATGGGGATTCTGTCCAGGATTTGGGAATCAAACACCTCAGGCTGGCCTGTAAGCCGCATATCACACCCTCGATGGGTGTCCTGTCCAGGATTTGGAAATCGAACACCTCAGGCTGGCCTGTAAGCCGCATCCTGTCCAGCGGAGGGGTTCCGGTTTACACTCTTCGCCGAAGCTCAGGGCTTCTTCCCGGTTCTCCGCCTGGGCGATCATCTCTCTGGGCGGCGCGTTGCCGCGCCGCTCTAGCAGCCTACCCGAGACTCAAAGGAGACGAGCAGCCTCCCGCCGCCCGGAGGCGACTTTGTCTCTGCTTGGCCTTGCTCCCGGCGGGGGTTGCCTGGCCGTCCGCATTACTGCGGGCGCCGGTGGTCTCTTACACCGCCTTTTCACTCTGACCGAGAGTAGAGATTCGAGAGTAGAGAATAGTCACAGACTACTCTCTAATCTCTCTTCTCCACTCACGGCGACCTGTTTCTGTGGCCCGATCCGGCAGGTTGCCCCGCCCCGGGTGTTACCCGGCGCCGTGCTCTGTGGAGTGCGGACTTTCCTCGACCCTTCGCCGAAGCTCTGGGCCGCGATCGCCCGGCCAGCCTGAGGTTATTTTCATCATACCTTTTCTTGTATTGGGAGTCAACCGCAATTTTTACGAATTTTCAAAAATATCAAGGAATCGTCACATGTTATAATGACCAGAGAATTTCCGTGAAAGAGGATGCGGGCGTAAGCTTGCCTGCTTACTCTCGAATTATTGGGATGATTCTAGCTGATGATTATGAAAGGAGCTAAACATGTCAAAAACGATTGATGACCTGAAGGCCGCTTTTGCGGGCGAATCGCAGGCCAACCGCAAGTACCTGGCCTTTGCCAGGAAAGCCGAAGAAGAGGGCTTGCCTCATATCGCCAAACTATTCCGCGCGGTGGCCGCGGCGGAGACAGTTCATGCCCACAACCACCTGAAGGCCATGGACGGCGTCAAGTCCACGGCGGAGAACTTGCAAGCGGCCATCGCCGGTGAGAATTACGAAGTGGTGTCCATGTACCCGCCCATGCTGGCCACTGCTGAGGCTGAAGGTGACAAACGAGCCTCCCGGTCGTTTCGCTGGGCGTTGGAGGTCGAAAAGATCCACGAAGCACTTTACCGCAAGGCAGCAGAAATCCAGAGCATGGGCAAGGATGCTCCAAAAGTGGAATACTATGTCTGCCCGGTCTGCGGTTATACCCATGAAGGGCCGATGGAAGGGAACTGTCCGGTGTGCAACCTGCCAGGCGAAAAGTTCGAGCGAATCGAGTAGACGATTTCCATGTCACCTCATTGTTCGACGGGCGCGCGCAACGGGAAACTGACGGGCTGCCAGCCTGGACAGTTTCAATGGCCTCATGTAAAATAACGCCCCGTGTACCTGGATTGATTATTGGAGGAAGGTAATTTGGCAAACATCAAGTCTCAAATCAA
>JBDRTP010000404.1:0-3386 GCA_043823965.1 Chloroflexota bacterium | reverse complement strand
TCTCCATCGGTTTCAGCGATACAGCCCACAATAGCTTGCATAAAGTCTGTGAACGTTTCGTAGTACTCTGAGTAAAGACACTTCTTCTTGATGAACTTCCACAACCGTTCAATCAGGTTCAAATTAGGTGAGTAAGATGGCAGAAACAGGAGCTCAATACCCAACGCTGTGGCCAAGTCCATCACGAAGCGACAATGCTGATAACGGGCGTTATCCATTACCAAGGTGATGGGTAAACCAGCAAACTCAACCGCTATCTTGCACATCAGTTTTGCCACAGAGAGAGAATTGATGTACGAGTCGTTGGTGAAGGTAACCACCTGCAACGTGGTGGCGTGCAAAGCCCCCAGGACATTGAAACGTTTGCGTCCACTGGAGGCTGGAATGAACTGGCGGACGAAGCACCACAGAAAACCAAGAAAAGGACGCATAACGAAATGAGCTGCATCTACGAAGAACACGTGGCGTTTTCCTTGCTTGGCTTCTTCCAAACGGGGTTCCAGTTCTTCTTCCAGAAAGGCTTTTTGCTTTTCCGGGTCGGCCTTGGAAGGAATGTGTCCGACTTTGAGCCGTTTCAGCCCCAGGTCTTTGAGAAACTTTTCCACCTGGGTCGGGCTGCGTCGAATACCGGTCAACTTCTCAATCCGTTGGACGGCTTCGTTGATGCTCTTCGCAGGCCGAGTTTCAAATTCCGCTTTCAACTTCTCACGATGATCATCTAGTTCACTCTTCGGGCGATAGAAATTCAGAACCTTTAACCCTTCAATGCCTCCTGCCTGATACATCCGTAAGTAGTTCCGCAGAGCCTTTTGACCGATACCCACGATACGCCCGATTTCCTGATGCTCGTATCCAAGCGACTTCAAGTACACGGTCTCCATGCGTTGACGAACCCTGGGGTGAGGATGAAAACGTCGCTCGTAACGCAATTGATCTATCTCTTCCGCACTGAATTTAGTCTTGAACATCGTTGCGCTCCTTCCGCCTTGTGAGAATAGAGAGTATCTTAGCAGAATTCAAAACTAACGTCCATAAGATCGCTTTTTTGTTAATGTCCCTTTATGCCCGTGCTGGGTATAATCTACTGATCTACTGATCTACTGATCTACTGATCCACTGATCCACTGATCTACTGATATACTGATCTACTAACGATAGGAGACAAATCATGCGAACCGAACTGCAAAACCGAGACTTAATTGACGAATTGGTATTGAAGAGGCTCCAAGTGCTGTCTCCAGAAAAACAGCGGGAAGTATTGGTTTTCGTGGAGTTCTTAGAATATAAGAGCATTCCTGTTCGTCCTCGCCGAAGTCTGAAAGGGTTGTGGGCTGATCTGGATGTTGAGATAACTGAAGAAGATATTAGCGAAGCCCGGCATGAAATGTGGGGAAACTTCCCCAGGGAGGATGTTTGATGGGCGCAGTTGTTGTGGACACTCATGCAGCTATATGGTATTTGTTCCAATCCAAACACTTATCCTCAGACGCGATGGACGCGATGGATGAAGCAACTGAGTCGGGTGATCCGGTTTATCTTGCTTCGATTTCTTACGTAGAGGTGATCTATCTGGTGGAAAAAGGAAAGCTGCCAAATGTTGCCCTTGAACGCTTGAATGAATCGCTTGATGATCTTGATGCTGGATTAGTTCTCGTACCTCTCGATCAAGGTGTGGCTCAGGCTGTTGGACGTATCCCAAGGGACACCGTTCCTGATATGCATGATCGAATAATCACGGCGACAGCATCTTACTTACGCCTTCCATTGATCACCCGCGATTCTAAAATCCGAGCAGTGAAGGGGATCAAGACGATATGGTAATCATAGATTGTTGAAAGGAGCAATGCAATGCAAACAGATTTACGAGGCCGAGATTTAATCGGTGATCTTGATTTTACAAAAGAAGAAGTCGAAACTATTTTAGATGTGGCCTGGGACCTGAAGCGCAAGCGCGCTTTGGGCGAATCCCATGCCCTTTTGCGCGACAAAGTGTTGGGAATGTTGTTCTTCTTTTCCAGCACTCGCACCCGCTGCTCGTTCGAAGCGGGGATGGCTCAATTGGGTGGTCACGCTGCCTTTATCGAGAGCCGCACCACTCAAGTTTCCCACGGCGACACCGAAAAGGAACTGGGCGAAATTCTGGGGCGTTACTTCGATGGCATTGCCATCCGCCACTGCGACTGGGATATTGGCAATAAATTCCTCAACTTTGTTGCTGAAGCATCCCGCGTTCCCGTGCTTAATATGCAGTGCGAGATCTATCACCCCCACCAGTGTCTGGCCGACTTGATGACCATCATCGAGAAAAAAGGCCGCGACCTGCGCCGCAAGAAGATGGTCGTCTCGTGGGCTTATGCCTCATCCTACCTTAAGCCAATGTCGGTGCCCCAATCGTTGATCCTGCAAATGCCCCGCTTTGGATTGGATGTGGTACTGGCTCATCCGCCGGAATTCAAGCTGATGCCCGAAATCATGGAGCAAGCCCAGGAGCAGGCCCGCAAGTTCAAGACCGGCTTCGATGTGATCAGTGACCCCGACGGGATGGAGGCAGCCTTTGCGGATGCCGACGTCGTCTACGCCAAATCTTGGGGGCCGCTGCTGACCACCCAAGACCCCGACGAGGGCAAGCGCATCCAGGATCAGTACCAGCACTGGATCACCGATGCCCGCAAGATGGCCCTCGCCAAAGAAGACGCCATTTACATGCACCCGCTTCCCGCTGACCGAGATGTCGAAGTGACCAGTGAAGTTATGGATGGCCCCAACTCGGTCGTCTTCGATCAGGCCGAGAACCGCATGCATGCCCAGAAGGCTGTGATGGCGTTGACGATGAGGTAGGGCAGGGAATCAGGGATCAGGAACTAGGGATCAGGGACTAGGAGCCAGGGATCAGGACCAGGAGAAAGTGTGATGGAGGAGGAGCGCGATTTCGAGAGTTTGGCGAGTTATCAACATGCACTAAAACTTTTGCAGGCTGCTTACAGACTTGCCAAAGAATTGCCCGCTTTCGAACGCTACAACCTCGCTGACCAACTCCGGCGTTCGGCATTGAGTGTTCTGCTTAACATTGCAGAGGGTTATGGCCGTTACCATTATCTCGACAGGTTACGCTTTTTCTACATCGCCCGCGGCTCATTAACAGAGACTCTCAGTGCTTTCATCAGTGCCCATGCGCTCGAATACATTGACGATGAACAACTCACATGGGTTAGAAAGACTGAAACAGAAGCCGAAAAATCTTTGAATGGCTACATTGCCTTTATCCGTAAGCAGGAAAGAGGCAGCAAAGAGTATGGTAACAAGTATATGCGTGAGGAACAAGCAGAATACCACATAACTTTACAAATCCCCGACTCCCTAGTCCCGATTCCCTAGTCCCTAGTCCC
>JBDRTP010000403.1:0-7312 GCA_043823965.1 Chloroflexota bacterium | reverse complement strand
GGAAAGTACCACGCCGATGAGCAGCCCGACGATCTCCAGTAAAACCATTGGGACCACCTTGGCCAGGATCAGTTCCGCCGGGCGGATGGGCGTCACCATCAACTGTTCCATTGTCCCGTTCTCCTTCTCGCGCACCACGCCCGCAGCGGCCAACAGCACGCCCAGCATTACCACTGCCAGCGTGACCATGCTGATCATCACAAAGTGGATGTAACGAAGTTCAGGCAAATACCACGCCCGGATGTTGTTCACGACCTGCGGCACGCCGGTTAAAGCCTGCCCGGAACGGTTCAAGCGTTCCATCTCGATATTCGATGAATAACCGCGCACGATCTTATTGACGTAACTCAACGCCAGCAAGGCTTCATTGGGCTGTGTGCCGTCTGCCAGAACCTGAATGCTGGCTGGCTGGCCGCCTGCCAGATCCCGTCCGAGCCCAGGCGGGATGATCAAGCCCAGGGTAGCCTGTCCCGAATCCAGCAGGCGCTCGAGCTCGTCTTCACTGGCGGGATAAAAATCCAGGTTGAAGGCTTCGGTCTGGCGGATGCGTTCCACCAGGGCGCGGCTGGCGGGTGAGTTGTCGCGGTCCAGCACCGCGGTGGGGACGTTCTTCACGTCCATCGTCAGTGTCCAGCCGCACAGGGCGATCTCGGCGAAGGTGTAGATGACCAGGATGACGATGGGCACGTCGCGAAAGGTCTGTATGAATTCCTTGCGGATGAGTGAAAGCAAGCGGGTTTTCATGGTCATCCAATCCGTTTCTTGAAGCGCAGGGCCGAGACCAGGATCAGCCCGACGGCATAGACAGCCAGCAAGCCCATCTGGGGCGCGACCGTCGCCAATCCCTGTCCCTTGAGGGCAATAGCACGCGAGAGGTCAATGAAATAGCGCGTCGGGAACGCGTTGGCATAGACCTGCATAAACGTGGGCATGGTATGCACCGGGAAGATAAAACCACTAAACAACATGGCAGGCATGATGGTCAATACAATCGCAAACAGCATGGCCGTGACCTGGTTGCTCGTAAGGGTCGAGACCAACAACCCAATCCCAACTGTGCATAACACAAACAGAACCGAAGCCAGCAGGAACAATGGCAAACTGCCGCGGAATGGCACGCCAAACCATAACATTCCGCCTGCCAGGATAATGACCATTTCAAGAAACGCAATCACTGCATAAGGGATTAGTTTTCCCAAAATCAATTCCAGCGGGCGGATGGGCGACACGAAAATCTGCTGGATGGAGCCGCGCTCCTTCTCACGCACAATCGCCAATGCCGAGAGCAAGGGTGAAAAAGCCATCAAGATCACTCCAAACAGCCCCGGCACAATTGCGTTGACACTCTCCAAACCCTGGTTATAGCGCACGCGCGCTTCGACTCGCAAAGCGATGTACTGGTCAAGCGATTGACCAGTTCGGCTTTCGATGGTTTGCGACAGGATACGCCCGTTGTAGACGGCGTTGATAGCCTCGACGTAAGACTGCGTCACCTGGGCGGACGGGGTGTACGAACCGTCAATCAGGGTCTGGACTTGGGCTTGCTGGCCGCTCTCCAGGCTTCGTCCAAACCCGGGCGGGATGACCAGCGCGGCATCCGCCGCGTCGCTATCCAGCATCTCCCCAGCCTGGTCGTAGTTGCTGACGATTCCCGCGTTGTCAAAATAACCTGAGCTGAAAAAGGTTTGGATATATTCGCGGCTGGCGGCGCTGTGGTCGAAGTCCAGCACGGATAGTTTGATATCCCTCACGTCGGTGTTGACACCATAGGCAAACAGAAAAAGCATCACGAGGGGCAGCACCAACGCAATCCCAAGTGTATAAGGGTCACGCAGGATTTCGCGTGTTTCTTTGCGAAGGACGGAGAAGGTTCTACTGAACATGGTTGTTATTCCTGCTTTCTTCCATCTCGATGAAGACAACAAACAAGTCTTCGAGTGAAAATGGGATTGGGGCAATGTGTCGGGCAGGATGGCCCTCGGAGGCGAAAGCAGACTGAATGTCCCGCGTGAGGCGGTTCGCGTCTTCGACCAAGACGTGGACGCGGTCGCCGAACAGACCGGCGCCAATCACACCATCCATTTCCCGGACGCGGCGCAAAGCGCGCAACGGCTCAGGGCAGGCCA
Source organism: Chloroflexota bacterium (assembly GCA_043823965.1). GTDB lineage: Bacteria > Chloroflexota > Anaerolineae > Anaerolineales > Villigracilaceae > CG2-30-58-95. The sequence goes on along the minus strand of JBDRTP010000403.1, from coordinate 5,186 downwards.
CTTCGAGCATCTGCCCGGCGCGCATGTTGGACCGCAAATCGGCGGGACTGCCGTGCGCGATCAGGCGTCCGTTGTAAATGAGACCGAGGGTGTTGCAGTGTTCGGCCTCGTCCATGTAATGCGTGGTGACGAAAACGGTCACGCCGCGCGACGAGAGGCCGTAGATCAAATCCCAGAAGGCGCGGCGCGAGATCGGGTCCACGCCTGAGGTTGGCTCGTCCAGGAACAGGACGCGCGGCTCGTGCAGGATGGCGCAGCCCAGGGCCAGACGCTGCTTCCAGCCGCCAGAGAGGTCGCGGGTCATGGCGCGTTCGCGGCCAGTCAACCCGGCCATCTCCAGCGCCCAACGTTTGCGGGAAGTGAGCCCGCTGTTGGTCAACCCGTACACCCCGGCGTAGAAATCCAGGTTCTCCTCGACGGTCAGGTCGTTGTAGAGCGAGAATTTCTGCGACATGTAGCCGACCTCGGGCTTGATGCGCGCCTGTTCGTGCAGGATGTCCCAGCCGGCCACCGCGCCGCTGCCAGATGTGGGCTGGAGCAGCCCGCACAACATGCGGATGGTGGTGGTTTTGCCGCTGCCGTTCGGGCCGAGGAAGCCAAAGACTTCCCCGGCGGGCACGTCGAACGATACGCCGTCCACGGCGGTGAAATTGCCGAAACGCTTGGTGAGGTTGGAAACTGTGACGGCAGACGATGGGAGGTGGGCGACAGACGGTGGCTGATGATCCGGCATTTCTATCGTCTGTGGTCTGTGGTCCGTCGTCTGCTTTTCCAGCATGGCGACGAACACATCCTCCAGGCTGGGGGTGGTATGGCGGATGTCGGAGAAACGGATGCTGTCTTTGGACAAGTCTTTTTGCAAGGCCGGCAGATCCCGCTTCGGGTCTGAGACAAGCAGGCGCAGCCGCTCCCCGAAGACCTGCACGTGCGAGGCGGCTGGATGGGCGCGCAGGCGGGATACCGCCTGGCGCTGCGGCGCGGCCAGCAAGTCGAGCATCTCACCTGGAAGGCTGCGCTTCAGCGCGGCGGGCGTGTCGCAGGCAACAATCTCCCCTTTGTGGATCAAGGCCACGCGGTGGAAGCGCTCGGCTTCATCCATGTAAGGCGTAGACACAAAAATAGTGATGCCCTGCTCGAGGAAATCGTTGAGTAGCAACCAGAAATCGCGTCGGCTGACCGGGTCCACGCCGGTGGTTGGTTCGTCGAGGAAAAGAACTTGCGGTGAATATGTCAACGCACAGGCGAGAGCGAGTTTCTTCTTCATGCCGCCGGAGAGATGTTCGGCGCGGCGTTCGGAGGCGCGGTCAAGACGAGTGAAGCGCAGAAGATCTCCGATGCGTTTCTCGCGTTCTTCGGGCGGGACGCGATACAGGTCAGCGAAGAAATCCAGGTTCTCGCGCACGCTGAGCGAGCCGTACAGCGTGAACCCTTCGGACATGTAACCGATCTTTCCGCCCAAGCCGTCAGGATTGGCGACCACATCCACCCCTGCCACAGCCGCGCTGCCCGAAGTGGGCTTCAGGATGCCGCACAGCATTTGGATGGTGGTGGTCTTGCCGGCGCCGTCGGGCCCGACCAGGCCGAAGATTTCGCCGCGCTGGACTTCAAGGTCGAGGCCACGCACGGCTTCGACAGCTTTGGCGCGGCGGCCATAGGTTTTGGTTAGATTGTTGGAGAAAATGATTAAATCAGTCATCTTCAATCCCTTGTGTGAAACTAACCCCGCTGATACTGTGGATAAATTCTTGTGGTTCAAATAACTGCTCAATGTGAAAGACTCCAGCTGGATAGATCCCAGAATATAGCCGGTGAGCAACCTGCGCCGCGACCAATCCTGTCATGCGCGCTTCACCTGCACCGCGAACTGTGGAACTAAACTTGATCTCGTCACCATTTTTCCTGCCGCTAGCCTCAACTTTAAGGGCAAATTGATCTGAACCGATGCGCAGGTTTCTTAGCCCCTGGATGAAGAGGTCCTTTGCCCATTTGCGATGGAGAAACCGCAGCATCCCTGCTCTCTTGAGCGCGGCAAATGCTTTCGTCATGATTTCGAGGTCGAAGCAGAGCCTCGAAGATACCGAGTCGATCCCCAGCGTTTTGGGGAGGCTGTGCTGATCCGGGAAATTAAAACGGTATGCTGTCCGTTCGCCAATACCTGGAAGCTTGGTTCGTTGGCCATCTTCGAAACTGCGCACGGTTATTTCTGTTCCGTTCTCCAGTACTGTATATTCCGCATTGATATTTTCCAATGTCCATTGAATAGCAGCAGCGCCATGGGCATCACCCATCCCTAACATGACAAAAATATCCAGGTGTTGTAAATCATCGAGGGCTGCTATTGCAGATGTGGCAAGCAAATTGGTCAGACCAGGTACCAAGCCAACACTCAAAACAACCGAGCTACCAGATGCTTTGGCAACATCAGCCAGGTTTTCCATCGCTTCGAGAAAACCGCTGGCTGCTGTCACATCGATGTAGTCAACACCTTTTCGAATAATCTGCTCAACAATGCGGGTATCCGGCTGATCCAGACACATAATCACCTGGGAAACGCCTTCGAGAGCCGTTTCGATATTCACTTCAGGGTCAAAAATGTCCAAAGCCAGCGGCAGCGCTTTACCACCGGTTTCTTGGGAAAGATTTTCTGCTTTTTGAATGTTCCTCCCTGCGGCAACAACCCGACCAGGGAATTGGTTTGCAAGGACGGTGGAAATGATCCGGCCTACAGAACCGTATCCACCAATGATAAGAAACTTTCCTGTTTTCATTTCATGATCCTAATAGAATTCTGATATTTGTTATTATCCTGGTTTTCGCCTTGAGCTTGCACTACTATTTTTTACGTGCTGTCTGTGTGAATACTACTTTACCCAACCCTCTTCGGCACACCATTTGAAAACCCCACTCGTAAGCGGGGCGAAGAAGGTGGTTCAGGAATCCAGGCCCTGGCAGGGATAAGTCCGTGATCACATCAACTCGTGTTTCTTCACTGGTTACAACTCCCGATAATCAACGATTTGCAGCCAATCGCCGGACTGTTGTTTAAGCAGCGGCGCCAGCGCATGCTGCCATTGACACTGCACGACAGCCAGCACGCGACCTCCGGGGTCACGGCGAATGGCCGCCAGGATATTGGCTGCCAGCGCCTGCATGCGGGCGTGATAATCCGTGCGGTCGGCAGAACGCCAGGTCACCTCTTCGAGAACACAGATGGCGTGGCAGAATGCCTCGAAGGGCATGCCGTGAATGGACTCGACCCTGCCCGCTTTACGCTGTCCCCAGCGCAAGGCTCGATCGAGGAAACGGGCCAGCCGGTCGCGCCAGCCGGGGGAGGCCTGATAATCGCTGAACTGGTTCGCATCCGGGCCGACCGGTACCAGCACCGTGTCCGTCATGGCGATGGCCGGGACGAGCGCATCCCGGATTTCCAGCGGAGCAGTCGTCAGATCGCCGCTTTCCCAGGCCTGGCGGGTGATATCGGCGCACAGCAGATCCGGGGAAAGGCGCATCACCAGATCGCGCAAAGTTGCAAGGTCATAATGCAGACCGGTATGCAGAGTTCCGATCGTGCGCAAGACAGCCAGACGCGTTGTGGGGAGGGTCTCTGGTTGACTCATGTAAATATCCTGCTTTCAGTGTATCGAATTCATGGCGATCAGCATAGCGCAAAACCCCCTATTTGAAGTTAGGTGATTCCACCTAATCCCGGGGTACCCATCCCTGCTGCATGGCCAGCACAGCAGCTTCGGTACGGGAGATTACCCCCAATTTTTGATACACGCGGCGCAGATGATTTTCAACCGTCCGCACACTCAGATAGAGGCGCTGGGCAATTTGCTTGTTGCTCAAGCCCTGCGCGAGCAATTCAAGGATTTCGCGTTCGCGGTCGGTCAGCGACTCAATGACTGATTTCTGGGACTCTGTGAGAGAAGATTTCGCCCGACGCTTTTGTAGGACTGCAATTGCCAATGAGGGACTGAGATACTGTTCGCCGCGCGCGACTTGACGGATGGCGAGGCCGAGAGTTGCGGGCGGTTCATCCCTGGACAAGAGGCCTGTTACCGTTTCAGGAAGCGACTCAAATCCCGCATCTTCGACGAGGAGCAAGATGGAGGTATCAGATGAAACGCGCGGCAAGTTATCACTGTCTCCTCGCGCCTCCCAAACCAAAACTTGCGGCGGCGGAGTCTTATCCAGTGGAACGACGCGCAGGCCCGGCAGGCTGGCGATCAACGCCGCCAGCCCGGCGCGGTCCAGTTCACGACCGCCGCCAACTGATACCGTGATTACGTGATGCGTCATCTTCCGACTACATTCGATTATACAATTTCGTACACTTCGCCAGTTCTTGGAGCGCTCACTTCCCATCCAAAACGGTGCTGAATGTGTTCCTGCAGAGCCCGACTACTCTTTGGTTCACCGTGAATGACAAATACGTGGCGCGGCGGACGCGAAAAGCCGCTCAACCAGCGCAGCAGTTCGTCGCGGTCAGCGTGGGCGGAGAGGGCATGCGCTTGGAAGATTCGCGCCCGCACGGGAACTTCCTCCCCATGAATACGAATTCGCTTTGCCCCTTCGAGTAATAAGCGCCCGCGCGTTCCCTCCGCCTGATAGCCGACAAAGAGGACTACGTTGCGCTTATCGGGAAGACGCCATTTCAGATGGTGCATGATGCGCCCGCCGTTGCACATGCCGCTGGCAGAGATGATGATGGCCGGGCCAGGGCGCGCATTGAGCAGTTTGGATTCTTCCACGTCTCTCACGAAGTGCGTATCGCGGCAGCGCAGCGGACATTCCTTTTCCTCCATCAGCAGGTTGACATCCAGGTTGTGATCGTCGCCGAAGCGGCAGTAGATATGACTGATCTCAACCGCCATCGGGCTGTCAATGAAGACCGGCAGGTCAGGGACGCGCCCCTTCTCCTGCAACTGGCGAATGTGATAGAGAACTTCCTGCGTGCGGCCTACCGCGAAGGCTGGGATGAGAAGGACTCCCTCGCGTTGCACGATGTAATCCAGCGCTTTGGCTAAGACATCTTGAATTGGTTCATCAGAATGAAGCCGGTCGCCATAAGTGGACTCGATGAGCAACACGTCCACCTCGGCGAGGCTGGTTGGCGGGCGCATGACCTCGCTCTCATATCGTCCCAGGTCGCCTGAAAAGACAATATGGCGCGAACCACCGCC
>JBDRTP010000402.1:0-4039 GCA_043823965.1 Chloroflexota bacterium | reverse complement strand
AACATCCAGCGCATCCTCGAAGAGCCGATGATCATTGGCGGCATCAAGGACAAGCGGGAGCGCGCCCAGCGCACCCGCAAGGCCATGGAAGAAGTTAAGTTATTCCCGGTGGATGATTTCTTGACCAAGTTCCCCCACATGTTGAGCGGCGGCCAGCAGCAGCGTGTGGTCATTGCCCGCGCCATGACCATGGAACCCAAGCTGCTGGTGGCGGATGAACCGGTTTCCATGCTGGATGCCTCGGTGCGCGTGGAGATCCTTAAACTGCTGCGCGGCTTGCAACAGGATCATAACCTGTCGGTGATCTACATCACCCATGACCTGGCCACTGTATCCTACTTCTCCGAACGCATCTTCGTCATGTACGCGGGCAACCTCGTCGAGAAGGCTAGTGTGGATCGGCTTCTGCATAATCCCCTGCATCCTTACGCCGTTGCCTTGTTGGAAGCCACCTCAGACCCGGACGCCCGGAACGCTGAACACTTCAAGGAAGTGCCGCCCGGAGAGCCTCCCAGCCTGGTCAAGCCGCCGCCCGGCTGCCGTTTCCACCCGCGTTGTGCCAGGGCAATTGCCGGGCTGTGTGAAGTGGAAGAACCACCGGAGTATGAGCCTGAAACTGGTCATTTCGTTTCGTGCTGGTTGTATAAGGTGTGATCTCCATGTTCTTTTCGAAACCAGGAAGAATCATCATTTTTGGATTTACCCTGATGTTACTGGGTGTCATTTTTCCTTTTTTAATGGTGATTCATATCCTTGAATCAACTTTCTTCTTGAATTTCTTTTCTTATACACTCTCCCTGCTGGGAATGATTTTGGGAATACTAGGAATTGCTATGGATTTTAAGGGGAGAAAGTGATTTCTATCTTGGTAAGAAAATAGTAAATATCCCGGCATGGTAAAAGCCGCGCTGGCCTTCCTGGGATTTGGCATCCAAGACCCTGTGCCGACTTGGGGGAATATGCTCGAGGGACGCAGACCTACATGTTTGACCGCCCGTGGCTGCCGCTCGTGCCTGGATTGCCCATCTTCATCTGCTCTCTGTCCTTCAACTATATCGGCGATGGCCTGCGCGACGCTCTTGATCCACGCTTGAAACTCTAAAGTGTACGCGAACAACATCTACATTGGGAGAACGTCTGTGACTCAGGAAAATCAACAACCGCTGATTGAGGTACGTAACCTTAAAACCTACTTCTATACAGAAGATGGTGTCGTCAAAGCCGTGGATGGGGTGGACTTCAAAGTCTATCCTGGCAAAGTGTTTGGCCTGGTGGGCGAGTCGGGCTGCGGCAAGAGCGTGACCTCCCTCTCGATTATGCGCCTGATAAGCCAGCCCGGCAAAGTCATCGAAGGTGAGATCATCTACGAAGGTCAGGACCTGCTCAAGGTGACCGAGAGCGAAATGATGCACGTGCGTGGCAACCGTATCTCGATGATCTTCCAACAGCCGCAAACGGCTCTCAACCCGGTCTTTAAAGTCGGCAATCAAATTGCTGAAGTCCTGGAAATCCACCAGGATTTGGGCAAGCAGACCGGAATTAAACGCGCCATCGAGCTGCTCCAGATGGTGGGTATCCCCGAGGCCGAGAGACGGGCCGAATCTTACCCTCACGAGCTTTCCGGCGGCATGGCCCAGCGCGTCATGATCGCCATGGCGCTGGCCTGCGTACCTGACCTGTTGATCGCTGACGAGCCGACCTCAGCCCTGGATGTCACCATTCAGGCTCAGATCCTCGACCTGATGCGTGACCTGCGCACCAAAGTGGGCGCCTCGGTCATCCTCATCACCCACGACTTGGGGGTGATCGCGGAGATGGCAGAAAACGTGGCTGTGATGTATGCGGGCAGGATCGTGGAAGAGGCGGATGTAAAGACATTGTTTGCCAGGCCTCTCCATCCCTACACGCAGGGCTTGATTGGATCGATACCCATTCTGGGTAAGCTCAAGGATCGGCTGGCTGTTATCCCTGGCAGCGTACCCAACTTGATCAACCTGCCGGCCGGTTGTCGTTTTGCTCCCCGCTGCCTGGCCCGCATCGAGCATCAGCTGACTATCTGTACTGAGCTGGAACCCGACCTGGCCGAGGTCACTCGTGCTCACACCGTCCGCTGCTGGCTGTACGCGCCGAAGGCCTAATCGGCAGCGCCTACCCGGTCAGAACGGTGAGGAACACCGTGCTCCTTTGGCGCACGCCGGCCAGTAAATAATTTGCGACGAAGCAATCCCCAGTTACGAGGAGACTGCTTCGTTCCTCGCAGTGACACTTGTTTCTTAGTAGCGGTTTTCGCGAAGCAATCTCCTGGCCGATGAGGGGATTGCTTCGGCACACCGTCCTGGCGGTCGGTGCCAGGGAAGAACGCCTCGCAATGACACCTAAACCGAAATATGCCATTGTCAAACTATACTTCAAACGGGTACAAAATGAGTTTTTTATTGTGAAACCTCCGTCAACGAATGACCAACGAATAAACGAATATCTGTCTTCTTTTAGTCCAAAGTCCAACTTCTACTTCATTCGTTTATTCGTTTCCGATTCGTTGACGGGTTTGGTGCATAAATGAAAAGTTCGAGTTATGGCCGTGCACAGTATAGTTAGTTTTTGACTCTGTAATATCTACTACATTGGAGTTATCCTCGATGATCAAACCGGTGACGAGCAAAGAAAGTCCGAAGAGAGACCTGGTTATTGTCAAAAACCTGGTCAAATATTTCCCCGTTCGGGCGGGTCTGTTACAACGTGTCGCGGCTTGGGTGCAGGCTGTGGATGATATCAGTTTTACCATCCGGGAGGGGGAAACTTTCGGACTGGTTGGGGAATCCGGCTGCGGCAAGACGACCATCGGCCGCAGCATACTGCGCCTGATAGAGCCGACCTCCGGCGCGGTGAATTTCGACGGCGTGGACGTGCTGAGATTACGCGGCCGCGAGATGAAAGCCATGCGCCGCAACATGCAGATCATCTTCCAGGACCCGTATGCCTCGCTGGACCCGCGCATGCCCATCGGCGAATCGGTCATGGAAGGGCTGAATGTCCATAACATCGGCACTCACCGTGAGCGTTTCGAGACCATGATCGAAACCATACGCAAAGTGGGCCTGGAAGACTACCACGCCCGCCGCTACCCGCATGAATTTTCGGGCGGCCAGCGCCAGCGCATCGGCATTGCCCGCGCCCTGGCTCTACAGCCCAAGTTCATTATCTGCGATGAGCCGGTTTCTGCGCTGGATGTGTCCATTCAGTCACAGGTGTTGAACATCTTGAAGGACCTCCAGAGCGAGTTTGGTTTGACCTACCTGTTCATTGCCCATAACCTGAGCGTGGTGGAGCACATCTCTGACCGCGTGGGAGTTATGTATGTGGGTAAGATGGTCGAATTGACAGGCCGCGAAGAACTCTATGAAAACCCCCTGCATCCGTATTCAAAGGCGCTAATGTCAGCCATCCCCATCGCCGACCCGACGGTCAAGCGCGAGCGCACCATCCTGAAGGGCGACGTCCCCAGTCCCCTGAACCCGCCCAAGGGCTGCCGCTTCCATCCGCGTTGCCCGGTGGCGATTGACAAGTGTTCGGTCGAAGAGCCGGTCTTCGAAGAGATCAAGCCCGATCACTGGGCGGCTTGCTGGTTGGCAGAATAGTCCAATTTCAGGGGTTGGGTTAGCGAAACTATTCTCTACTCTCTTTTCTCCATCCTCGTTATGCTCAAAGCCATCATCTTCGACTTCGACGGTCTCATCCTGGATACAGAAACGCCCGAGTACATCGCCTGGCAGGAGATATTTGCCGAGCACGGCTGCGAACTCTCTCTCGACATGTGGGGACAAGTCATCGGCGGGGCGGGTTTTTCGGACTTCGATGCTGCCAGCCATCTCGAAGAACTTCTACGCAGTACCTGCTCGGTGCGAAGCACCTGCCCGGTCGGCCATCCCTTCGACTGCGCTCACATCGTCCCGATGTCCTTGCGGGAGGGCAGGCCGGTTGACCACGCGGCGCTAAATGCCCGCTGGCGTCAACGCGGCGATGAGTTGATTGCGGCTCA
>JBDRTP010000401.1:0-3360 GCA_043823965.1 Chloroflexota bacterium | reverse complement strand
TCACGGCAGGCCACCATCATCTGCTCATCACACTGGCTCAACTCCCTGAAATCAGAAGCGGCGATCCAGCCGGGTGTTCGGCGCTTCTCGCTGAACTCCTAAAGCAATATCCCGGTTACACAAATCTGGGCGTAGCCGCGTTGAATGGCGATTTGCTCTGCAGTGCCATACCAACCAGTGGGCCGATCAACTATGCCGATCGCGAATGGTTCCAACGCGTGCTGCAAACGCGCAATTTTGTCGTCGGTGACTACGTCATCGGGCGCACCACTGGCAAAGCAACCCTGCCATGGGCATACCCGGTCATGAATGAGGCTGGCGAGCTAAATTTTGTTGTTTTTGCGGGTACTGATCTGGCATTTGTCAATCAACTGGTGGCCACAGTCCAGTTCCCAGAAGGAACGGTGGCCACCGTGCTGGATAGTGATGGCACGATCCTGGCGCATTACCCTGACCCGGAACAATGGGTTGGAAAAACCCCGCAAGACGCGCCGATCGTCCAGGCCATATTGACCCAAGGCGAAGGCACAGTCGAAACGACCGGCTTGGACGGTGTGCAGCGCTTGTATGCCTTTGCCACATTGGGTGAAGCAGCGCATGTGGAAGGTTATGTGGCAGTCGGCATCCCCAGTCAGGTTGCCTATTCCGGGGTCAACCGTATCCTTTTCGATAACCTGATTGGCCTGGGTCTCGCCGCCATCCTGACATTCGCCGCAGCCTGGCTGGGAGGCGAATTCTTCATATTACGTCGGACGAGAGCATTGGCGCGCACCACGCAGCAATTGACATCCGGTGACTTGAGCGCCCGAACGGGTATTACCAGGCCGCGCGGCGAGCTCAGCCAGTTGGGTCATGCCTTCGATCAGATGGCCGCGGCGCTGCAAGAACGCGAGGTCGAACGCAAGCAGGTGGAAGAAGCACAAAGAATAATCGAAGAGAAGTTTAGGGATGTTATCGAGAATATCTTCAAATTTGTGCCAGAAGGGTTGCTGGTTCTTACGGACAAACTGAACGTCTTCAGACGCAACAAAGCGCTCGAAGACCTGGTACACCATTATGCTGAGAAGCTCAACTATTCGGAAGAAGAACTTGCGGACATCATTGATGAGCAGGTTAAGATGAGAGTTATAAGCGGGGAGAAATCGGATATAAGAATTCCTCGAAGGCAGCGGTGAAAAATGAGAAAGTTGGCTCGATCATATTTGCAAAAATATTGGAAATGCCTTTGGGTAGATATCTTGCCTTCATCGAGAAGACAACCAACAGTCATGTGCCCGTTCCACCACGACACTTGCTCACAGGGGAAAAAACAATTTATGCCAACCTGGCGGTGAGCGAGGCTGCAATCATCCCGGAAATTCTCGATGAGCGTTTATGGAAGAGATACTCGCTGGACAGGAAACTTGATAGAAAAGTGATGTTCGCCCTCCAGTGGATCAACACGCGGAACGAATTTTCAGAGCACATTCTGCAAGCTCTGATCACGTATCAGAGGGATTATTGGTTATCCGGGAAAGAAGTGGATATGAAACCGTTGACGTTAAAAGAGTTCATACACCGCTTTCCACACGAGTACCTTGACCTGAGCCGGCTTTCACGGCTGATTGGCAACCTCCTGGTGAGAACGCCTCACAACGAGGTCATCGGCCTCAGGAACCTGTTCATTTCAACAAAGGGATTGTACGCTTACCACGTCAAGCAAGTGGTGGACGAGGATGAAGATGCCTTATCGGATCCGGACATTCAAGATCGGTTGAAGCTGAAAGGCTTGCATCTTTCCGTACGAACCATTTGCAATTGCCGGAAACTTTTGAACATTCCCAACTACAAAGAAAGAGCTTCCCATTACTATGGTCGTGACGTCGCCTTCAGTGACCCGATGGCAATTTTAGAGAGAAAATTCAATCGCATCCCAGCAGAGCCGGGAGTTTATGAGTTGAGTCTTGATTCAAGAATAAGCTACAATGGGCATAGGAGCGAAGTAGTGTACATTGGCGCATCAAAAAATTTGCGCAAACGGATAGCCAGTTATTCAGGGAAATCCTTGAAGAATAGTCGCTTGCTCCAACTGGTTGTAGACCGGCAATTGTTTATCCGATTTTGTGTTAGTGAAGAGTATCTGGCTTTAGAGAAGTCGCTTCTCAAAAACTTCAAAAACAATTATGGTGAACTCCCCAAAGCCAATTCTAATGGAGAAACCCTATGAAGAACTATCCCAATGACATGGATGAACTTGTTCTTCAATTCGATATTGCAAGAATGTTTCTTGCAGAAGAAGAAGAAGAAGAAGCCAGTATTGTTGTTTCACTAAAGGACATCACCGAGCGCAAGCGGGCCGAAGAACAAATCCGGCGGCGCAACATCGAACTGGCTGCGGTCAACCGGATCGGTCAAGCGTTCAGCCGGCTGAGGCCGCCCTCCGAGATTGTGGAACTGCTGTACACCCACATCGGGCAGGTGCTGGATAATCGCAACCTGTACATCGCGCTCTGCGATGAGGCGCATCAGACACTTTCGTTTCCCGTGTACACGATGAATGGCGAACGCCATACCCCGGCCAGCCGTCCGTTCGGCAACGGCTTGACCGAATACGTCATCCGCACCGGGGCGCCGCTGCTGATCCCGCGCAACCAGCCGGCGTTTCTCGCAGAGCAGGGTATCGATCTCATCGGAACTCCGTCCAAGTGCTTTCTCGCCGCGCCGATGCGGGTTGGAGAGCGAGTGACGGGCGTCATCGCCGTTCAGGACTACGAGAACGAAGACATCTACGACGCCAACCACTTAGAACTGATTGACACGCTTGCCGCCCAGGCGGCGATTGCGCTAGAGAACGCGCGGCTGTACAGCGCAGTCCGGCAGGAATTGGACGAGCGCAAGCGGGCGGAAGAACAACTGGCTGCCTCCGAGGCTGAACTGCGCGCCCTGTTCGCCGGTATGACGGATGTGGTCATCGTCTATGATACTGACGGACGCTATATCAAGATTGCCCCTACCAACCCTGCCAACCTCTACCGCCCGCCGGATGACATGCTGGGTAAAACCGTGCATGATATTCTCCCGAAGGAACAAGCCGACTACATTGTCGCCAAAATCGGCGAGGCCATACAGACAGGCCAGGTTGTCACTGGCGAGTATGCCCTGCAAATTGGCGGCAAGGAGATTTGGTTTGCCAGCAGCGCCTCACGGCTCTCGGAAAACACCGCCGTCTGGGTGGCGCACGACATCACCAACCGCAAGCAGGCGGAGGAAGCCCTTCAGCGGCAATTGAAGGAACTGAACGTCTTGCACGCCGCAGCCCTGGCCGGTGTACAGTCCACCAGCGTGGACGAATTAATCGAGCGCGTGACACAGATCATCGGC
>JBDRTP010000400.1:0-6222 GCA_043823965.1 Chloroflexota bacterium | reverse complement strand
TCATCCCGATCACTGACAACCAGAACGAGTACGCGGAGCGGATCGTCAGCCAGCTGCGTGACGTGGGCGTCCGCGCCAGCGCGGACGTGGGCGCGCAGCGGATGAATGCCAAGATCCGCGATGCCCAACTGATGAAGGTGCCTTACATGCTGGTCGTTGGCGAGATCGAGATGAACGCGGGACAGGTCTCGCTGCGCGTGCGGGATGGCAGCCGCCAAGACAACATCCCGCTGGCCGAGTTCGTGGCGCGGGTCAAGGAGCGGATCGCGAAGCGTTCGAGCGAGTTATAAGAAATTGACCGCAGACCGTGGACGATAAACCGTAAAAAGGCGGAGAGTTCCTGGACTCTCCGCCTTTTTATTGACCAAGCATTGCCCACGGATTATCAACCTGTTGACTGGCATCCGCCGTGAACGCCCGCACGTCAGAATAGAGCGTATCCAGGGCTTACGGACTCCAGCCCTCGACTATGCCATTGATGTTTTGCAAGCGCACGGCCTGGCAGGTGAATGGATTTACCAACACCGGGATCTGTTCTCTTTCCGTAGTCTGTGTGTTGAGGATCAGCCACTGTCCATCCGGACTCCAAACCGAAGTAAAGTCTGTTGGAACTTCCGGCTCTGCGACCAGCTTGCGCTCTGAGCCGTCCAGCCGGGAGATGAAGATGCTCCAATTGGTCGCGTCAGAGGATAGGCGGTCGGCGAAAACGATCCATTGCCCATCGGGTGAGATCGAGCCGAAGCCGGCTTTATTGTGGATCGTGAACAGGTCTTCCGCCTCGCCGCTTTGCAAGTTGTAGGTCTTAAGATCAAAGCCTGCTCCGTTCAGGATGCTGTAGACAACTGTCTGGTTATCAGACAACCAGCCCACCGGGGAAATGACTTGCGCCGGGCCGGTATTCACTGTTTGCAGCCCTGAACCGTCCGCATTGACCACATACAAATTGAAAGTGGTTGTAAACATCATGCGGGTGTTGTCCGGCGACCAAATGATGCGATAACCGTCCATCCCAAGCGCAGTGTTTTGTTCGCCCGCAAGATCAAGGACATGCAAACCATCCGCCGCGCTGTAGGCCAGGTGGGTGCCATCGTTCGAGAGTGAAGGCCACGCCGCAATGGCAATCTTTTGCAAATCCGCGCCATCGGGGCCACTGACGTAGATTGCTGGTAAAGGTCCGCCCTCATTGACTATCGTGACGATCTTGCCTCCAACTCCAAGTTTGTGAGGAGGCGGACCGTACTGCACTGTCAACTGATTCCATTTATCGAGCGTAAGACACGCCTCAGGTTCTGTGGTCGGCGCGGGTGTTTCAGCCGCCAGCGGATTCTCGGGTGACCATTGGATTTGCCACGTTTGCGTTCCACCGAAGAGGATCAACTCGAAGAGATGCACTCTGAGTTTTCCTGCGGGAAGCTTAGCAAAGATAATGCTTCTCTCGAAATGGCCTTCCCACCGGCCGCCACCGCCGCCCAATGCTTCGTAACCGGGGATTTCCACGTTCAGACTGCTTACGTCCGAGTCCACATCGAAATTGAAAGTATAGCCATCTCTGTTGTCAACCGTGACTGAGGCTACATGAACGGTACGCCCGCCTATTTGGACATCTCGATTCAGGATCCATTCCTGTCCCGGCTGTGGGTTTTCACCGGCATCGAACTCGAACTCAGCGGTCGCATTCGGGAGGGTAGTGAAGATTGTACACGAAAAAGTGATTGTCACCGGAAAAGCGACAGCATCGCCCTTGAATTGAACTCCCCATTGGTAAGGGGGCAATCCTTCGATAGTCGGGGGAGATGAGGAGACTTTCCTGCCGTTGGCATCGGTCAGTTCATTCCAACAAGCCTCCGACGACTGCCCATCGGGTTTGCCGATCAGGATGTACTGGTCACCGATTTGCATGGCTTTTTCGATACTGACCGGTGCAGGTCCAGCCGTGGCATCGGATTGGGACGTTGGCATCTCGATTACAGGAGTGGCCATGCCTGACGGCGCGGGAATGAAATGCAACTGCAATTCCCAGTTCTCGGGAGCCTTCCCAGGCAGAGTCCCGCTAATGCAGGGGAGGATAAATGTCGCCTCGCTAACATTCGCCGAAATCGGACTGTACCAAAAGCGGTTGCTTCCCAAGGTACTGCTGCCCCCAGACATTTGCAGAGACAGACCATTTGGAAGGCGGAGTTTGGCAAGTTCCAAGCAGCCGGGGACATTTTCATCATGCGAGAGCATGTCATCCCACTGAACGCCCTCAAGTGTATAAACGATAACGGTCTCGTCCGAAGATAACACAGCTTCTTCGACGGTCAAAGTTATACCATCGCGGGTTTGACTGACAGGTTCGGCCAGCACGCGCAGGGAATTGGTCTGCACGAAGCCAATACCGGGGATGTAGCCGAGCATATTACCAATCGCGTAAGCCACACTGGTCAGGAGCAGGATGACAAACAGAGCAAGCACAATTACCAGCAGCGGGCGGGCACGTAAGGTTTGCATGATGGATTTCCTTTTGTCTTTCCAGAGGGGGAAACGGGAAACAGATTGGGCTTGGAGCAGTTCGGTTTGACGGCGAACAAGTTCACGGTCCAGGCGCGAGGCGAAGGCGGTAGAAGGCTCGGGCGCGGCGTAAAAGCCGGTCAGGGCGTCATTCAGTTCGGGGGGCAGAGTCCAATTCATCTCATCCATTTTCGGCCTCCCACTGCTCGCGAAGCCAATCGAGGGAACGGTAAATAGCCATCTTTACGGCGGCTTCGCGGCGGCCTTCGAGGGCGGCAATTTCGGCAAAACTCAGCCCGGCGGCAAAACGCAGGCGCAGGAGTTCCTGCTTTTCGTCGTCGAGTTGGGCGAGCAGGCTGACAATGTGGGAGTGGTCATCGTTGGTTTCGATGGCGGCCAGCAGATCTGGTTCGACGGAGGGCAGGTCATCATCCAATGCAGCCGGAACACGCTGGCGGTAGAAATCGATTAATCTGTGGCGGGCAATCGTGAAGAGCCAGGCAACAAATTTGCCGCGTTCACGGTAGGCAACCAACCCTTCGAGCGCCTCGGTAAAAACCTGTGCGGTGATGTCTTCGGCATCGTGGGCGTTCCCCAGGCGGCGATGGAGATAGCGATAGAGCGGCGTGAGGTAGCGATGATAGAGCGCGGCAAAGGCGCTCGGGTCGCGCCGGGCTTGTTCGACGAGGGTGGCTTCGTCCTGCAGGGTGTTTGAAGGCATTATCTATGAGTATATCGGGGAAGTATGGAAAAAGTAACAGGCGAGGATGGCCTCGCCTGTATCAGGTATTTACCTTACCCAGCCGAGCCAGCTGATAGGATTTCGGCCGTAGTAAACGATGATGTCTTGTCCGTTGGATGCGCTGGTCAAGTGGAGCGTCTCTGGCCCGATTTTGAATGATTCGACAGTAGTGACGAAAGCCAGGTAATTTTCATCGGGCGAAAAAGTCGGTGTTGCGTAATCTGTGTCAAACCAGGGCGCAGCGGCCAGCATTCGCCCGGAGCCGCCGCGTTGATACAGCCAGAGCTGCATCTCTTTGCGCGCCTGACGGTTGATAATGACCTGCCAGAAGTAACTTCCTGCATCCGACAGCCCAAATTCAAAAGAGTCATTGTACGAGAAGACTGTTTGGGGGGCTGTATTGGCAGACAACAGGTCCTTCAAACAGATTGAAGTGGTCTCTTTGCCCGGATCTCCTGTGATACATTGCCACACCAGATTGTTGCCTGAACTCCAGGCAGCATGGCTGTCATAGGCCTGATCTGTGTTGGTGACATTCTGCAATTTACCGGGCTGGGCATTTTCATCGAACGGGAGCAAATAAACTTCACCTGCGCCATACGTTGTTTCAACGCCATTGATGGCAAACGCATATCCTTGCGGGGCAAAAACCGGATGATTCAACTCATATTCCCGTGGAGCGTCTAGAAATTGAATTGGACATTCGCCAGTCGAACGGCAGTTCATATCAATCCAGGCGATGCGCAAATGGGTTTCGCCGGGGTCTGGCAGTTGGATGGCAAAGGCCAATAAACGCCCATCCGAAGACCAGGTGGGCCAATAAATGTTGCCGTCGGGCGCGGTATGCAAAAAGCGCGGTTTGGGGTGGGCGAAGCGCAGGGTATAGACTTTTGTTCCGTTTAGACCATTGCTCTCCGGATTGAATGTTCCGGCGATGTAGTCCAACCCTTGTCTGTCCGGGTGAAGATGCAGATAGGCGGCATGACCGGGAAGCGTGGCAAACAATGTTGGTGGACCGCCGCTGGCAGGCGTCAAGCGATAGATATCGGTCTGCCCGCCGTTCCAGACGGCATAGAGCAAATCGCCGGGATTCAGGGACTGACCGCTGTAGAAGTAACTATCGAGCGAGAGCGGCGTGGGTGTCGGCGCGGGAATAAAATTGCCGGGGTTGGCAACGGCTGGCACGGGTGTTTCGAGTGGAGTTGAAGAAACTGTAAGATTGAGTTCAAATGGCCCGTGGATGACAACGGTCGCTTTGGTAACCGGCAGAACCAACTGTCCGGTGATTTTGCCGGAGGATTGGATCAGTTCGACGAACAGGTCTTTGCTCCCGGCCAGATTGCCGCTGCCAAACAAGTCGTCTATCCGCTCGGGCTTGCCCAGTTCCAAAGAATATGGCTCAATGCCATCGAGTTTTGTTACCGGTTCGCTATCCAGGTACAGGCGCAGACCGGTTACGCCGTCGCCAATCAGGGTCCCGGTGCGGAAGCGGATAGTTTGTCCGAGCACTTGAATGTCGGAATTGACCGGGATAGTTCCGGGCTGAGGATCATCTCCCAAGTCTACGGTGACGGACTGGTTCACGTCCACGCTGGCGTAGAAGCCGGGGATGATGAGTTTTACAGGTTGTCCGTCTGTAGGAACGCCTGAGAAGGTTAGTTGAGCAGTCAGGCTTCCTGGCGTATCGCTCAATCTGGCAGGTTGTGCCAACTCCATTGGGAAGGTATTGCCTTGTGCAGCGACAATGGCAACGGAGGAGTTCTCATCCTGCCAGACCAACTCCGACATGAAATCCCCGCCCGGCGCAAGCTGCCCACCGAGCGATTTGGCTTCCACCAGGACAATGGTCTTGCCTTCGGATTGAGTAGCGGTCAACACGCAGAGTTGCAGAGCATGTGATTCGACGCAGGGTGTCTCCGTTGTAGATATCGAAGTGGGCGGATAGGGAGCAGAAGAAATGGCACTTTCTGGCTTTTGAGCGGCAGAGAGCGGCACCCATTCGAGCGGTATCTGCCAGCCTTCGGGCAGGGAAAGCGTTGTCTGCATTGTGCCTGATGGGAGTGGAGCAAAAGTCATCTTGACACTGCGTGAGGCGGGTTCATTCGGGGAATACTCCCAGTAAGTCAGAGCGACTTCTGTCCCATCCAGAGTTTTCAAGATTGCCCCGTCCACCGGACGGGCGGTTTCGCTAAATTCGAGCCAAAGCGTGACCTGGCTGGGCGTTGCTATACCTTGCCTCACCACGATATGGCGTCCATCATGTTCCTGCATCACCGGCTGTTTGATAATGAACGTGGTATCGGCGGGCAAAAAAGCATTGGCCTGTGGAACGTAAATGTAACCGAGCGCATTGCCGATGGCATAGGCAGCGCCGGTCAGAAGAAGGACGACCAACAGGACAATCACAATCGCCATCACGGGGCGGGCGCGTAAGGTTTGCATAATGGATTTCCTTTCGGGTGATGCTGGAAGTTGGGTACGAGAAATCCAGCGGGCGCGAAGTTCCGCCGGGGGCGTGGATTCGGCTTCGAGGTCCGTAGCCAGCAAAACGGTCGCGGTTTGAAGCGCAGGGTCGGCGGTGGTGACGGGAGCGGGACGAAGTCCGAGCAGTCTGTCGAGTTGGCGGGTGAATTGTTCCTGATTAGCGGTCATAGCGCACCTCCGGCTGGGATGCCGCCAGCAAGGTTCGTAACTTCATGAGAGAACGGTACAGGATGATCCCCACATTGCTTTCGGTCAGGCCGGTCAGTTCGGTGATTTCGCGGTTGGTCAGTGACCCGCCAAATTTGAAGGCGAGAATTTCACGGCTGCGGCCATCGAGTGATTGAAGCGTCCGCAGGATTTGTTCTTTGTCTTGCGTGAGGATGATGATCTCTTCCAACGGCGGATCATCGCGGTTGGGCAGGTCATCGTCGAGCGGAAGGGTCTCTTTCTCGGATTTCCAGTGATTGATGGCAAGGTTGCGGGCGATGGCAAACAACCAGGTCTGG
>JBDRTP010000399.1:0-2338 GCA_043823965.1 Chloroflexota bacterium | reverse complement strand
CTGCGGGCGGCGGGATTCTTTCAACTGTGCGTGCCACACGCACGGCCTCCATCGAAACACTCATCGCCCAGACCCGTCCCCGCCTGCTGCGCATGTTCGCCACCGGCACGACCACCGCCGAGGCAAAGACCGGCTACGGCCAGCAAACCGCCGCCGAATTACGACTGCTCAAAGCATTGCTCTCTCTCGATGACGAAGGCCCGCTCGAACTGGCCATCACCTTCCTCGGCGCGCACGCCATCGCCCCCGAATATAAAGACGACCCTCAAGGCTACACCGATCTGGTCTCTGAGACCATGCTGCCCATCGTCCAACAGTGGTGGCAGACGCACGCCCCGCGCCTGCAGCTCCCGTTTGTTGACGTCTTTTGCGAGAACAAGGCCTTCAACCTGGCCCAGTCGCGCCAGATTTTGGAAAAGGCGAAGGCGCTCGGCTTTCCGCTCAAAATCCACGCCGACGAATTTGGCAATATCGGCGGAGCAAGTCTGGCCGTCGAACTCGAAGCCGCCTCCGCCGATCATCTGGTCAAGACTTCACAGGTGGATATCGCCGCGCTGGGCAAGTCTGAGACGGTCGCCGTTTCGCTGCCCTGTACGCCCTTCGGCCTGGCCGAACGCGACTACACCCCGGCGCAGGAGATCCTCGAAGCCGGCGGGATTCTTGCCCTGGCCACCGATTGCAACCCCGGCACAGCCTGGAACGAATCCATGCAGTTTGCTATCGCCCTGGCCTGCCGCTACATGGGCCTGACGCCCGCCCAGGCCATCGCCGCGGCGACGATCAACGCCGCCCACGCCATCCGCCGCGCGGACACGGTTGGCTCCATCGAGGAGGGCAAGCAGGCCGATTTGCTCATCCTCTCGGTGCCCGATTACCGTCATCTAGGCTACCGCTTCGGGACGAATCTGGTCAAGCAGGTATTCAAGCGCGGGCGGGTGTATTCGGTGGATGTGGGGTACTACCGAACTGCGTAATTTAACCGCGAAGACACGAAGGGCGCGAAGGATAACAAGTGGTGTTGACCATTGATCTCGATGGAGCACAAGTTCTACTGCTTCTCCTGAACCGCGTGCAGAAGGGGGACATCCCGACCGATTCTGAATTGCAGTCAGTTCTGGCTACAAACAAATTTTTCGTGGATTTCTATTGTCAATGGGAAGGGGTCAACCTGGAGAGTCTGATTGAGACAATATGCCGCTTCAACCAGCCTGAGTGGAAACCTTCAGTGTCTGTTTTGTCCGCGCTGGCTCGTGGCTTTCAGCGAGCGGTCGAAGAAAACGACCTTCTACAGACCAAGTTGAACTTCCTGAAGGCTGTAGATACTTCACCCATAGTTGACCACGTTTTGAATCACCTGCCACATGATACACCGTCCCAATCAACTATTCACGTCACGATAGATGGCTTCAACGGTGGATTCCAATATCAAGGCGAGATGGGATTGAGTCTGTTGGGTGACATCACGAAGCCCGCACTATTTGAAGCAGGAGTTGCTCATGAATTACATCACGTAGGCTTTATGTACTGGGTTGAGCGTGACCCTATCCGTCAAGCAGTGCTGAAAGAGCAGTCAGGCCGCGCTATCGCAGTACGTCATGTGCAGAACCTTCTCTCTGAAGGATTGGCGATATTCTACTGCTCACCGTACCAGATAAGGGCAGATGAGGCGATGGGAACATTTGGCACCAAATTGGCGAACTATCGGCGAGAAGAATCCCATTTGTTCGCTCAGGCGGAAAGCGTATTGGCAACATCCTTGAATCCTCACGCTGATTTCAGCATGTGCCTGGAGGCTTTTGAAGTCATGGCTCTTGACCCCGATGGCATTCTGCCAATGGCTCATTATCTCGGCGCACGGATGGTAGAAGTGATGAGCCAGTTTCATCCCAAAGAGCGTATTATCGAATGCGTGCGGTCATTATCGGGCTTTTTGCCTATGTACAACCAAGCCGCTCAAAAGACAAACGCTTTCGTCTACAACCCGTCTATAGTTGAGCAGTTCAGCCAAATATGGGATTTCAAGGGAAGGGACGCGGGTTGTTAACAAGCAGATAATAATTCTTCGCGCTCGCCTGCCCCCGTAAGGGGGCCGTTCCTTCGCGGTTCGTCTCTTAATGGAGAGTTCTCGTGCCAACCATCGAACAAGCCTCTCACTGGTACCAATCCGCCGACGCCGTCCACGACTTCGACCACGTCCTGCGCGTCTACCGCATGGCCGAACGCCTGGCCCTCGCCGAAGGCGCAGACGTGGAGATCGTCCGCGCTGCCGCGCTTCTGCACGACGCCGAAGGCGCCATGCCGGGAGCGGACTCGCGCGCCAATCACCATCACGCCTCAG
>JBDRTP010000398.1:0-5630 GCA_043823965.1 Chloroflexota bacterium | reverse complement strand
GCTGAAGTAATCATTCCAAACCTCCAGCAATCTTTCCTGATTACGAAGAGTCAATATTCCAAAGACCGCCATCAGTGGCTGGACCAGTACAGCGTGGATGATATTGCTCAGATGGTGCGCGAGAAAAAGACAACCTACAGGCAGAAGAAATGACACTCTTGCAGATAAAAAGTAACTGCTCAGCCTACCCTTGTGAAGGTTCCATTTCTGGCAAAACTAAAGTCACAAGCAGCATTTTCATCTGGAATCTATATCAGAATATGGCAAAACCTTCGCAAGGCTGAACAGTTACGTCCAAGATGGCTTTTCTTTGCCTGCCCTAAGCAGCCCAGGGTCAAATCTGAAACTCTTCTGTTTGTCAAAAGTCCAATACATGTTCTTCCATGTATGCACGTAACAGTAAATTGATTCGCGTCTGATACCCGCTTCCCTGCTTTTTGAACCAATCCAGTACATCACTATCCATGCGTAAAGTCACTTGCTTTTTTACGCGTGGCTTGAGACCGCGCCGCACAATCGCCTTTGCGAACATTGCTGGCGTAATCTCTGGCGCGTCGGAATAATCAATATCTTCATCTTTCATTTTATCGAGATGGGCAAAGTCAGTCTGAGATTTCGGTGAAATAGGTTTTTTCTTCATATTTGTTTGCCTTTCGGGCAGAAATTATACGGATCACGGTTTCAGATTCGTTGTGGACGACCATGATGACACGGCTTTTGAGCAGACCGAGCGTTTGATAACGCGTCTCTCCATATTCAAAACGCTCATCAATCACAGTGACGATGTCCAATTCAAATATCGCAGGGACATCAGCAAAGTCAATGCCATGCTTTTAAATATTGCTCAATCGTTTACTCTCGTCCCATTCGAATCGCATACAATTTATTGTAGTGTTAAATTATCAACATGTCAAATGCAAAAAAACAACCCCTCCCGTCGCGGACAGGAGACTTAAGATGACACTTCATTCCACGCAAAAGCCGGCCGTTCTCAGACCTGACATTCCCAAACCTCGCCTTGAGAATATCTTCCAGCGTCGGCTGGCCGATCTCCTGCAGTCATAGCGCACGCGCTGGCTGCGAATTGTGCTATACTCGAATCATGATGACCACAAGAGCAATGACTCCTCAGCAAATTCGCGAAGCAGGAATGGAAGCGCTTTCCCACGAACCAGGCATTGTGGGGATGATTCGCTTTATGCAGCAGTTTGAAATGGGGCAGGGCGATTATTCCAAAGACCGCCATCAGTGGCTGGATCAATACAGCGTGGATGATATTGCAAAGATGATTCGCGAGAAAAAGGCTGTCTACAAGCAAGAGAAATGAACACCGAGTACCTGACGCTTCATGAAATCCGTACCATGGGTTTTGAAGCCCTGCTCCGCGAACTTGGCCCGGCAGGGGCAATCCTCTTTCTACAGCAATATGAAACCGGACGTGGCAACTATACCCGCGACCGGCACAAATTCTTGCCGAAGATGAGTATTGAAGAAATCGGCAAGCAAATCTATGCGCAGCACCTACTCGGTAAAGACCGTGAGGCGAACTTCGAGAAGTAACGGTACTATTACTTTGACCCTCACGCAGATAAAAAAGGACTGGCGCAAACCAGTCCTTTTTAAAACGCTAACCCTGACCATCCGACTATCCGACTAACGACTATCTGACTACTTCTTCTTCCCAAACTTCTTCTTCAAAATATCCTCCAGCGTTGGCTGCCCAATCTCTTGCAATTCATAGCGCACCCGCTGC
This sequence comes from Chloroflexota bacterium, assembly GCA_043823965.1. Lineage (GTDB taxonomy): Bacteria > Chloroflexota > Anaerolineae > Anaerolineales > Villigracilaceae > CG2-30-58-95. The sequence goes on along the minus strand of JBDRTP010000398.1, from coordinate 3,877 downwards.
GAGGGCTTGTTGATCTTGATGATGCGCTTCAGGTCAATCGGCGTGCCGATGATGACCAGGTCCACGTCAGACTGGTTGATGGTCGCTTCCAGGTCTTTGATCTGCGCCGCGCCGTAGCCCATCGCCGGCAGGATCGGGCCAGTCTTGGGATATTTCTCATAGGTGGCCTTGATGGAGTTGACCGCAAACGGGCGCGGGTCAACGATTTCAGCCGCGCCGAAGCGGCGGGCGGCGACGTAACCGGCCCCGTAGGCCATCTCGCCGTGGGTCAGCGTCGGGCCATCTTCGATGACCAAAACGCGCTTGCCCTGAATGGCGGACGGGTTGTCCACAAACAGCGGCGAGGCGGCCTCGATGACGGTCGCCTTCGGGTTGAGCAGGCGCAGGTTCTCGCGCACTTTGATGACGTTCTCGGCATTGGCGGTATCCACCTTGTTGATGACGATGACATCCGCGTCGCGGGCGTTGACCTCGCCGGGGTGATAGGTGGACTCGTGGCCGGGGCGGTGCGGGTCGGCGACGACAATTTTCAGGTCCGAGACGTAAAACGGGAAGTCGTTGTTGCCGCCGTCCCACAGGATGATGTCCACTTCCTTCTCGGCCTGGCGCAGGATCTTCTCGTAATCCACACCCGCGTAGACGATCACGCCGTTGTCAATGTGCGGTTCGTATTCCTCGCGCTCCTCAAGGGTGCACTCGTATTTGTCAAGGTCGGCGTAGGTGGCGTAGCGCTGAACTTCCTGTTTCACCAAATCGCCGTAAGGCATCGGGTGGCGGATGGCTGCGACCTTGTAGCCCATGCCGCGCAAGATGAGAGAAACGCGGCGGGTGGTCTGACTCTTGCCGGATCCGGTGCGCACGGCGCAGACTGAGACGACCGGCTTGGACGATTTCAACTGGGTGGACTTCAACCCCATCAGGCGAAAGTCCGCGCCGGCCGCCAAAACCAGCGAAGCTTTGTGCATCACGTACTCGTGCGGCACGTCAGAATAGGCGAATATGACTTGATCGACTTTCAGCTCTTCGATCAGCCTGGGCAGTTCGTCCTCGATAAAAATCGGGATGCCTTTCGGGTAGAGCACGCCGGCCAGTTGAGTGGTATAGGTGCGACCTGCGATATCCGGGATCTGCGTCGCGGTGAACGCCACTACCTCGTAGTCTTTGTTGTCGCGGAAATAGACATTGAAATTGTGGAAGTCGCGCCCGGCGGCGCCCATGATGAGGGTGCGGATTGGGGACATGCAAGTTCTCCTTGACTAATAGAGATTCGGGGCAAGAGAGTAGAGATTAGAGAACAGAGAGTGGTGGCGATTGACTGATCTCTATTCTCTGTTCTTCTGCTCTCTGAACCCCGTCACATCACATCCGGGGCTGTGATGCCCAAAAGCCACAAGGCATTAGCGAGAGTCTGTTTGGCCGCGGCCACCAGCCGCAGGCGGGCATTCCTGATATTTTCCGATTCGGCCTGAAGCACCGGAACTGCGTGATAGAAACTATGGAAGGCATTGGCCAAATCAAAAGCATAATTGGCGATGACCAGCGGGCGATATTCATTCGCGGCTTGTTCGACTGCCGTGGGAAAACGCGCAATCAACTCAATCAGTTGGACTTCGTGGATTGTCAGTTCATCGTCAAACATCGCGGGTCGAACGTCGAACATGCCTGACGCTCGACGTTCGACGTTCGACTTGCGAAGAATGCTGTTCGCCCGCACATACGCGTTCTGGATATACGGCCCGGTATGGCCTTCGAAGCTCAACGCCGCATTAATATCGAAGACAATGTCTTTACTGTTGTCCACCGAAAGCAAGGCGTATTTCAGCGCGCCCAGACCGATCTGTTGCGCGATAATCCGCCGCTCGGACTCGGGCATCTCCGGCGTGCGTTCACCCATGGCCGCCAAGGCGCGCTGTTCGGCCTCGTCGGCCACGTCCTTGAACAACACCACCCGTCCGCGCCGCGCCGACATGGCGCCCTCCGGCAGGCTGACAAATCCATAGCCGAGGTGAAAACACTTCTCCGCCTGCTTGAAGCCCCACAATTTCAGAATTGCGAAGGCTTGCTGCAAGTGCATGCTCTGGCGCACGTCAACGACATAAATTGAACGATCCACGTGATATTGCTCAAACTTGACCCTGGCAAGCGCCAGATCTTTAGTCAGGTATAGGGTTGTCCCGTCCGAGCGTAGCAGGACATTGGTGCGATACTTTTCCTTCGTCAGGCCCAGTTTCTCGTCAATCTTGACGATCACCGCCCCGCCCTGCGGACGCTCATCGTCGGCGATACCGCGCGTAATGAGCTCTTCCACAATCGCCTTGGATGGCCCGTCCACATCGCTCTCGAAGAACCAGACGTCAATGTTGATGTCGAGGATGCGCAGGATATCGCGCAGTTCTTCCAAACTCCACTCGCGGGTTTCGAGCCACAAATTCCGCACCTCGGGATCGCCCGCATCCCACTTTCGATATATCTCACGTCTCTCAGCCTCGCAGGCCTCACGCTGTACTTTCTCCTCAAGCGTCTCGTTCTCTTTCGCCTCCAGCAGTTTGATCGCTTCGACGTAAATCTTCGCCAGCCACTGGCCGCGTTCGTGGATGCCCTGCGACTCCTGGCCTTTGTAAAACTTGTCGTAGGCCCACAGAACGGTGATAACGCCCAATCCCATGTCGCCAGGATACGAAGCCCGGATGGTATCGAAACCAGCAAACTGCACGATGCGCGCCAGCGTCTCGCCCAGGATGGCGTTGCGGGCGTGGCCGATGTGGAACGAGTGGTGCGTGTTCGGCTGGGCATATTCGACCATGACGCGCTCGCCCTTGGCGGGTCCGGCCCCGAAGCGGCTACCTTGTTCCAGCACCGTATCCGCCACACGGCGCGCATATTCGACTGTGTCAAAATATAGATTGAGATAACCCTTGACGGCCTCCACACGGCGGATGCCGGGCATATCACTGAGCGGATCCTTCGACACACTCAGGACAGCGCCCTTGGCCTGCTCGGCGATCTCCTGGGCGCGCTGCGGCACCGCGACCTTTTTCCCTGTCCGCGCCTCATTGGCCGCCGTCTGGAAAAAAGAGGTCGAGAAACCCCACTCCCCGCTGAATGGGATCGGAACCCATTTCAGCTCGCTAAGTGGAATCTCGCTTTGTGCACAATAAGTGCGGATTTTAGCTTCGATTGCTTGCCGCTCTTTTTCAAACATCTTTCTCCTGACAGCGTTGGAACAGGCTGGGGTAACTTCTCGATAATGGTAGCCAGTAGGCTACCATAATTCGGGGGAGCTGTGGGGGGTTGCAGGCTGGGATTATAACATGGGGTAAAGTTCAGATACGCGCAAAAGCGGGAGCTTACTCACTCCCGCTTCCAAAGCGATGATTAAGCGAAGGACTATGCCTCGGCTGTCTTTCTGGTCGTCTTTCTCGCCGGCTTCCTTGCCCCCGCAGTATGGGGGTTGACCGGTTCAGCTTCCACCGCTGGGGTTGCTTCTTGAGCCATTGTTGGCCCCAGCGCCACCAGACGCTTCATCAGGCGGGACTTGCGTCGCGCCGCATTATTCTTATGAATGACACCCTTCTGAGCGGCCTTATCCAACATGCTGATGGCTTCCAGCACAGCGGCTTTGGATGACTCGGCATTGCCGGTTTCATAAGTTGCGCGAGCTTTCTTGATCGCAGTGCGAGCCGCGCCGCGGTAGACGCGGTTTTTTATGCGCCGTTTTTCATTCTGACGGTTGCGTTTGATTTGAGACTTGATGTTTGCCAAATTACCTTCCTCCAATAATCAATCCAGGTACACGGGGCGTTATTTTACATGAGGCCATTGAAACTGTCCAGGCTGGCAGCCCGTCAGTTTCCCGTTGCGCGCGCCCGTCGAACAA
>JBDRTP010000397.1:0-13744 GCA_043823965.1 Chloroflexota bacterium | reverse complement strand
GGCGGCTCCGGCACGCCCATGATGTTATACCCCGAATCCACATATAGCACCTCACCCGTGGTCTTGGCGGCCATGTTTGAGCATAGAAAAACCGCCGCGTTGCCCACGTCCTCAATGGTCACATTCTGGCGCAGCGGGGACATCTCAGCGAAAGCGCGGTACATGTCCTTGAAGCCGCTCACACCCGCCGCCGCCAGGGTGCGGATTGGCCCGGCTGAGATGGCGTTGACGCGCACGCCCTGCGGTCCGAAATCGTAAGCCAGATAGCGGGTGGTTGCCTCCAGCGCGGCTTTTGCCACGCCCATGATGTTGTAATGCGGCACGACCTTTTCCGCGCCGTAATAGGTCATGGCCAGCATGGCGCCGCCCGGACGAATAAGCGGCTGAAAAGCGCGTGCCAGCCCGATGAACGAATACACACTGATGTCCATTGCCAGGCGGAAGCCTTCGCGCGTGGTGGCATAGAACGGGCCGTTTAGTTCGTCGCGGTTGGCAAAGGCAATGGAATGAATCACAATATCAATTTGCCCGAAAGTATTGGCGGCCTTGGCGGCCACGGCAGCCATATCCTCGTCCTGCGTAACATCGCATGACTCGACAAACGTGCACCCGACCGAAGCAGCCAGCGGCCGCACGCGCCGCTCCAGCGCCTCTCCCGCATAACTGATGCCTATCTTTGCCCCTTGCGCGTGCATGGCCTGCGTGATGCCCCAGGCAATAGAGCGTTCGTTGGCGAGGCCGAAAATCAAAGCCGTTTTACCGTCTAATAGACCCATAACTCCTCCATTGGCAGGACAAGAGAATAGAGATTGGAGAGAAGAGAATAGGGATTGGAGAGTAGAGAATAGGGATGGTCAGAGGTCAACTACTCTCTAATTTCTACTCTCTTCTCCCTGAATGTAAATCGCCACGGCTTGCTCTTCCATGGCTCCGGCACTGTATATAACCCCACACGCGGGCCAATCGTAACGGATTCATCGGAGACAGGTAAACCCGCTTCGATCCATAGACCTGTTGCCGGGTCACACAAATCAACGCCGTTCAGCGCCCCGTCTATGCCGAGGGCCTGGGTCAACCTGGCGGGGCCGCCGGTATCCCGTCCGTTACGCCGCGCGGTGATGATTTCGACGCCCTCCACCGGCTGGATGGCGCGGATCAGGACTGCGGCGGGAAAACCTTCCGCTTCGGTGACCGCGTTCAGCATCCAGTGCATGCCGTAAGTGAAATAAACGTAAGCGTGTCCCGGCGGAGCGTACATGACCGCGTTGCGCTTTGTCTTTCCCGCGTGCGCGTGGCAGCCCAAATCCTCCTCACCAATGTAGGCCTCGGCTTCGGTGATGATGCCGGCCAGCCGGACGCCATCCAAAATGCGAACCAGCCGCGCGCCCAATAAATCGTGCGCGACAGTCAGGGTTGGTCTGGCGTAAAATTCTTGCCGAAGGCCTATCGGGAGAAGGTGGGAAGTCATAGAGTGTCGCGTGCCAGGTATCAAGTGCCAGGTCGGGCGCAAGGTGACACTTGACACCTGACACTGTGACACTTTGCATCAGGAAGACTTGAATTTGGCGTCACGGTGTAAGGTCAAACGCAGGCCATCCTCCAGTGAAATGGACGGCTTGTAGTTGAGTTTCTGTCCCGCAAGCGACAGGTCCGCGCACATGCGCGAGACTCCGCCCTCGGTCTGGGGATTATAAACCACATTAGCCTTGCTGCTGGTGGCTTCCAGGACAAGCTTGACCAAGTCGCGCACGCTGGTTTCTGTATTACTGCCTACGTTGATCACCAGGCCGTTGAGATTAGGCGCGGTGGCAGCGGCCAGCATGGCTGCGACGACATCCTCCACATAGACATAGTCGCGCGTCTGTTGCCCCTCGCTATGGACGACCAAGGTTCCACCCCGCAGGGCCTGGCGCAGGAAATATGGCACCACCGGCGGATGGGAGGGCGGCAGATGCTGGCCCGGGCCATAGGCGTTGAAAATACGCAGACAAACGGTTTCGATTCCCCATAACGCGCCGATCGTACGCACGTAGTATTCCGCGGCCAGCTTCGAGACGGCGTATGGCGAGCGTGGCTTAGGCGTCTGATTCTCATTCAAGGGCTGGGTTTCCTGCTCGCCGTAGATCGCACCGGAGGAAGCCAGGACAACGCGGCGGACACCGACATCCCGCATGGCCTCCATCAGGCTGACGGTCCCGCCCACGTTGACGGCATTGTACTCCCTCGGGTAAAGCACCGACTCTTGCACAGAAACGCGCGCCGCCAGATGATAGACACAGTCCACCTCCTGGAGTAAGGTCCACAGCTTGGGACGGTCGTTCACGTCCCCGCGCGTGAAATGGACATCCGGGGCGAGCGCCTGGGGATCGCCAGTTGACAAATCGTCAATGCCGCGCACCTGGTGCCCTTCACGGGCGAGTTGGTTGGCGAGGGTGGAGCCGAGGAATCCGGCCGCGCCGGTGATGAGGAAGTTCATGGGTGGGAAGATTATAGCATAGACAGCAAAACCCGCCTCCAACACGAAGGCGGGTCACCATATCCTTGTTGTATTTCACTGACGCGTTACCAGCCGCTGGCGAAGCAGGTCACTGGCAAGGCTGCTAGGCGTGATGCCTTTTCGTCTGGCTTCCTTCCGCAGTATTTGAGCAATGCTTTCGTCAATTTCGATTTCGTAACGCCGACCGCGAAAATTACTCACTGCCTTGACAGGATGCGAGTCTTGCAGGTACTCAGCCGTATCATGCGTGTCCCAGAATTCTGCTGCTTCCTCGTAGCTGCTGAATTCTTCAGGAATAGGGTCAATTTTCTTTTTGGTTGTCATAGTATTTACGCTCGGATTGCGTCATATCGCGGGCAGAAATTGGCAAAGCGGCAGTACGGTTCTTTAGCACAAAGAAAACAATCAGGTATCTGCCCGCTTGAGTCCGTCCGTAAGCCGCATATAGATTTTCGCCTTTGATGTGTCCTTTTTCAAACAGGCGCACGTGCGGGTTTGAGAATAGCACTTTTTCTACTTCTTCGATTTCTACACCGTGTTTGACCGCTATTTTCTCGACGAATTTTTCTTTCCAGATGACGGTATAGATATGCACAGCAAGCGCTCCTGTTTTGCATCAATATTATACCCTCTTATCAAAAACCCGTCTCCAGCGCGAAGGCGGGTTCATTAATAATAGCTGGTACTGATTACTTCGTCAGCGCCTTCTGTGCAAACTCCGCCCCCTTGCGTAATGCCTCGAAATTCTTGGGCAGCAGGTGCTTGTGGCGGCCAGGCATGTGCGCCTTGAGCGCCACCTCGAGATCTTTGACAGTCAGAATATCCAGGCATCCCAGCAGCGCGCCGACGGCAACCATGTTTGCCAGGCGCTTGTTGCCGATTTCCTCGGCAATATCATTGGCGGGGATAAGGATCGTGGTAATGTCGTCGCGCTGCGCGGCGCGGTCCACCATCGAAGCATTGACGATCAACACGCCGCCGGCTTTGACGAGAGGCTCGTACTTATCGAACGAAGGCAGGTTCATGACGACGGCTGCTGGCGGATTTTGCACCAGCGGCGAACCGATTTCCTCGTCGGCGACGACGATGGTACAGTTGGCCGTGCCGCCGCGCATCTCCGGCCCGTAGGAGGGCATCCACGTCACCTGCTTGCCCGTGTCCATGGCCGCGTAAGCCAGAACCTGACCCGCAAACATAACGCCCTGGCCGCCAAACCCTGCGATGATAATTTCTGTTTGCATATGCTCACTCCGTTCGTCGAGATTCGATATTCGTTCTTCACTCTACTCACGATTCTCGAACTCGTATCTCTAAATCTTGATCGCCGCAACTTCCGGTGCGATCTTGTAATCGCCGAGCGGAAAGGCCGGGATCATGTGCTGCTCTAGCCAGGAGAGCGACTCGACCGGCGTCATGCCCCAGCCTATCGAGCAGGTGGAGAGCAGTTCGACCATCGAAAAGCCCAGGCCGCGTAGCTGCGTTTCGAAGGCGGTGCGGATGGCCTTCTTGGCCAGGCGGATGTTCTTCGGATCGTGCAGGCTGCGGCGGACGACGTAGCCGGCGCCTTCCAGCGTGGCCAGCATCTCGGCCATGCGGATGGGATAGCCCTGCAGTTCCACGTCGCGGCCGTTGGGCGAGGAGGTGGTCTTCATGCCGGGCAGGGTGGTGGGCGCCATCTGACCGCCGGTCATGCCGTAGATGGCGTTGTTGATGAAAATCACGCTGATGTTCTCGCCGCGCGCGGCCGCATGGACAATTTCACCCATACCGATGGAGGCCAGGTCGCCGTCGCCCTGGTAGGTAAAGACGATGCGGTCGGGCAGGACGCGCTTGATGCCGGTGGCCATGGCCGGGGCACGTCCGTGCGCGGCCTCGACGAAGTCGGTATCCATATAGTTGTAAGCAAATACCGCGCAACCGACCGGCGCTACGCCAATGGCCCTATCGGCAATCTTCATTTCATCGAACACTTCAGCGATCAGGCGGTGCGCCGTGCCGTGCGTACAGCCGGGGCAATAGTGGGTCGGGGTATCGGTGAAGGCTGCCGGGCGGGAATAAACCAGATTTTCAGGGGTAATAACGGTGCTCATAGTTCACCTCTCATTTTCCCTCACCCTCGCCCTTTTTCGGGGCGGTCATACGCGCCAGCCAGCGCTGGGCCGGATTACCATCCGGGCTGGGAGGCTGCCTGGCGATGCGCTGGATTTCGCCAAGGATTTCATCCGGGAAGGGGACGACGCCGCCCAGACGCCCGTAAAACTCGAGCGGCGCGCGGTCGCCGACCGCCAGTTGGACATCCTTCAACATCTGACCGGCATTCATCTCGACCACCAGCATACTCTTGACGCGCCCGGCCAGTTCTGCAACTTGTCTGGCTGGGAACGGGCTGACCGAAATCGGACGGAACAGGCCAACCCGGATGCCCTGGGCGCGGGCGGCGCGGACGGCTGAAAGCGCAATCCGGCCTGAGGTCCCGAAACCGATGACGGCGATTTCGGCGTCATCCAGATAATATTCCTTGAAGCGGACTTCGTTTTTCTGAATCTCTTCCCAGCGCTTCAACAGGCGCAGGTTGACTTCTTCTTCGATGCTCACTTCGAGATAGATGGAAGACAGGACTCGGCGTTTGCGGCCGATGGCGCCATTGGTGGCCCACGGGTAATCCTTGCGCACGACCGGGCACATTTCGGGCAGTTCGACCGGTTCCATCATCTGGCCGATACTGCCATCAATCAGTATGACTGCGATATTGAGATATTTCTCGGCCAGATCGAAGGCCAGCGGCAGCAGGTCAACGGCTTCCTGAATGGACGCCGGAGCCAGCACGATGGGATGATAGTCGCCGTGCCCGCCGCCGTGCACAATCTGGCTGTAGTCCCCTTGCGATGGTGCGATGTTGCCGAGGCCGGGGCCGCCGCGCATCACGTCAATCAGCACGACCGGCAGTTCCGTCCCGGCGATGTACGAAATGCCTTCCTGCATCAGGCTGATGCCCGGACTGGAGGAGGAAGTCATCACGCGCGCTCCGGTGCAGGCCGCGCCATAGACCATGTTGATGGCGCCCAGTTCACTTTCGGCCTGCACAAACGCCCGCCCCACTTCGGGCATGCGCTGGGAAAGCCATTCCAGGATTTCATTTTGAGGGGTGATGGGATAGCCGAAATAGCCCTCCAGGCCGACGCGGACAGCCGCCTCGGCGATGGCTTCGTTGCCTTTCCATAATTCACGTGTCATATTTTTCTCCATTTATCCACGAAGAACACGAGATTTAAATCCTCGTGCCCCCTTCGGCTGCCCATTCGACGAGGCTTCGACACCGTTCGTGCCGTGCGCCGAGTAGGTGCTGCGCACAGCACCTACTCGGCAAGCAACGGCGGCATCAGCGAAGCGATCCTGTGGACGCCGGTGCGAGACGGCAGGCTCAGCCTGGCAGCTCAGGGCAAGCCTTCGTGTTCTTCGTGGATGGTTTCACGCCGCGACCGGAACGGCCTTGATGATCTCGCGGTAAACAGTAATGGCCGCATCCGGGCAGACAAGCGCGCAAATCGCGCAGCCGGTGCATCCATCTTTGACGATCTGGGCAGGGTGGTAACCCTTGGGAGTCAACCGCTCCATATCAAGCGCCAGCACCTTCGGCGGGCAAGCCTGAACGCATAATTCGCATCCCTTGCAGTACAGATCGTTGACTTCTATCCAACCTTTGGCAGGCATTGATAGACCCGGCCTCCTTTTGTGAGAATTGGGACAAACTTTACCTGAAACAGGCAGGCGTTCTGATTATGGCGTTTTCTGAGCTTCGTGGCTAGTGCCATGCGTCATTATACCGGTAATACAAAAATCCTGTTCTCTAATGATAGACAGGACTCATCCCGAAATTAGGAATTCAAGTAATCTCTGGCACAAAAGCCCCCAACCATTACCCATCCCCCTGGCCGGGGGAGGGGGAGTCTATCGGAAAACAGGTCTTATGCCGTGCCCACCAACGCCTTGAAGCGCGGGTCGTCATGGACGAATTCGAAATCGGGGTCGCGGCGCACCCAAGCTACACTCGTTTGCTTTTTCTCCAGCGCATCTCTGAGCAACACCAAGGCTTGATCTGCGTTCCCGCAGATGGCCTCGAAGCATGCCCGATTATATTCCGTTTCATCCTTCATGGTTGGCAGGGCTATTGTAATGTGTTTCTTGGCTTCGTTCTCTTGGCCCAGCCTGCGATAATATCCTGCCAATGTGCAATGGGCGAGGTTGTATCCGGGATTCAATTCGACGACTTTTTGGAATGCACGGATAGCGTCAGAGTAGTGTTTTTGGGCCGCATGAACAAGGCCCAAATGGTAATGAAACACTTCTTTGTCAGGGTCGAGAGAAACAGCCTGTTCGAAGGCTGCTGCGGCCTCGCGATAGCGTCCTGAAGTCCTGTAGAGATTACCCAGCGTGTGCCACGCGCGCGCATTCTTTGGGTTGATTTCGGTCACTTTTTTATAAGTCGCGATCGCCTCAGCGTTTTGGTTCAGGTCTTCGTGATCATCGCCTGGATCGTTCTGGAAAGAGGCCGTGTCTGGGCTTTGCTCAGTGGACCTTATGACTGCTGGGCTGGCAGCCTCATTATCCGTAGTGACAACGACTTCAACCGCGTCTGTACTATCCTGGATTTCATCCGGGTCATTCCCGACCGGAACCTGGTCCGGAAAAAGCCCGACGGCTCTTTGATCTGCTGCATTGACATCCTCTTTGGTAGTAGCGATTGCCTCGGCGCCATGGCGCATGTCATAATGCAATTCGCCAAGATCAATCCAGGCGAAACTCTTGCCCGGATCAAGCGCAACGTCGCTTTGATCTTCTGCGCTTGACTCGCCCTTATCAGCCGCGTCCGCCTCGCCCAGATAGCCCAGGGCGCGGTGATATCCGTTCGGATCATTCCTGAACGAAGTATTATGCGGATCTAACACAACAAGCTCGACAGCTCTTTGATAGTCCAGGATGGCATGGCCGTAGTCATTTTGCGAGTTTATTTCAGTTACTCTTTTGTAAGTAACGGCAGCCTCATCAACTTGGCCCAGGTCATTGTGAATTTCGTCCAGATCCCTCTTGAAGGTAGCGTTGTCCGGATCAAGCTCGACGGCTCTCTGATATGCTGCGATGGCATTGTCGTCGTCATGCAGTTGTTGGTATGTGTTACCGAGCCTGTTCCACGCGCTGGCTTTATCCCTGTTGCTGCTGAATAGTTCTATGCTTTTTTGGTACAGCGGAATTGCTTCTGTGCGTTTTCCTTTATGCGAGTACGCCAAAGCCAAATTGCTATAGGGCCAACCGAACCCATGATCTAACTCAATGGCCTTTCGATAAGCGTTGATCGCCTCATCATAAGCGTCTGCGTCGAGATAGACATTCCCCTGTTCATTCCAAAGCTGTGCATTATTGGGGTCAATTTCAAAAGCTTTCTGATAGGCTCGGATGGCGTCCTGGCTGCGCCTCTGCTTTTCAAAGATATTTCCCAGACTGATCCACGGGTGAATGATACGTTGATTGATCTCGATCGCCTTCTGATAGGCTGCAACAGCTTCCTCGATGCGTTCTGAACTTGCGAATACATCTCCCAAGCCAATCCAGGGGTATGCACAGTTGGGAGCAAATTCAATTGCCTTTTGGTACGTTGCGATTGCATCATCGCAGCGCCCCAATTTTTGATATACATTTCCCAGCCCATTCCAGCTGACGGCATCCAAGGGATTGAGTTCAATCGCCTTTTCGAGGGCTGCCATGGCCTCTTCCTGACGGTCAAGCTGGCAATAAAGATTACCCAGGTTGTTCCAGTGGAATGTTTGGCCAGGCGCGAGGCTGGAGGCTTGCTTCAACGACTCAACAGCTTCATCCATTCTCCCAAGAGCAGTCTTAACCAGAGCGACAGCGTTATAGCACACAGCTTCGAACCACTTGTCTTGTATTTTTCCGGCGATCTCGAGGGTGATATGGATAAACTGGGCGGCTTTTTCGAAGTCACCTCTTCTCCAATTCAATATTCCCAACGAAAATAACAAGTTTGCACGGTTGGCGGTTGATTCATCCCCTTCCGGCAAGTCGCGCAACATAGCCTCCCGCAAGGCAATACCCGCATCAATATCTTCGAGGCTATCCGCGTATTCTCCAATGCCCTGCCAGGACGACTCTAATGCGCGCGCTGAGATCTGTTCAGAGGAGGGGGGATCAATGAACTCAACCACCCGGTGGCGATAAGACCAAAAATCAGGGGCGTAACGGGCCAAGTCGTTCGCCTCATTCTCTGTCAACCAGAAAACAACGCGAATCCGCCGGTCAATAAAGTATTCCCGACCAATATTGAGCGCGCGATAGGCTCTTGTCCCTTCTCTTCCGCCTCCCCACCTTAAACCCTCGATAAAGAAAACACTCTTATCCAGGTCGGCAATCTCTGAAAGGAATAAGGGAATATCCGAATTTTCATCATTCCCAACCTGGATATGCTGAACAAACTGCAGCATGTCAACCAATCTGTTCTTCAAAGCAATCTTGGCATCTGTGCAGACATATTCTGAGCTGTAAATCGCCAACAGAATAGATGGCCGTTGCCACCTGGTAGCCAGCTCCAGCTCTCTAAAAAGGATATCAATGCGATCCTCGAAAGGCTCAATATCGTGGCCGACAAATTGAATATCTTGATCTGTCTTATTCATTGAGTATTTTCCTTAGAACGGGGTGAACGTCGCACCAGTTTTCGCCATTTCTGTATTCCAGCAACGCCAATAGCTGCAATAATGGCGTCAGCCGATCGTTGTATTCAAGACGGTTATTTTCATTGACTGTTTTCAAGAGTTGGATGTCGTCCTTATCCAATATGCGACGGTATTCGTTACGAATCTCCGTTGTTGCCGCTTCGACATCACTACTCTCTACTTTGCCAGCCTTGCGTCGCCTGGCGTGACCAATGGCAGTGCGCATAATACGGGCCATTTCTCGAAATACACCACCGCTATAAGTAATTGCATCTTCCAATGCCAAGTCATCAATAAGGTTGGCATCCATTCTTACTTGTACAAAGCTTCGTAAGGTATCATATCCCGCCTGATCCCGTACATCCAGTGCTTGAGGGGGATGTAACATAATATTTGGCAGGAAATGGGCTTGACCTCTGATTGCATCGAAATCCTTGCTGTAAAACAAAGCGCTCGAGACGGTATAAACAATTGCGCAATTGGGCTGCATCATTATTTCGCGGCGATTATGGAAAATGGCTCTGGCTTCTTCCAGATTAGGTTTATCCAGATCGTCAATGAGAATGAGCGGAATACGCTTCTCTTTACTATAAATGGCCGTTGCAATGTTATTGATTACGGCGATCAAACCCGTAATGTCTCTCTCGAATACCTGCCTCAATTCGGCACGCGTCTTGGGTTCTAGTTTCATTTTCATACCCGCGTTCACGAAGAAGGCATCGATCGCGGCGCCAAATTCAAATTCCAACGGGCGGCCAGAAATTGTCCTTACTTCTTCTTCGACTTTTCCCCTCCAACTATTCAGCTCTTTGAGCAATTGTTCGGGTAATTGACCTCCGCTTTTCCGGTAATCCCGGAACATGCGACCGCCAACGGCGAGCAAAACATCGCGAAAGTCCAGATCAATAATGTCCGCTTCCTCGCGGATGCTGAAGTGGATTGGCCAGTACTTTTTCTGAATCTCCGCATTGGACATCAGGTGAAGCAGTTCGGTTGATTTACCACATCCACGGTGTCCTGAAAAGAAGAACTTTGGAGGACGATAAAAGGGAGCCAACAAGGCATCTTCCAATTCGGCAATTGGATTCCCCGGCCGATTTATATAAAATGGGTTGGGTTCACCATTTTTACCCGGTTTGAGGGGTAAATCCAGCTCGAAATTCAGCCAGGCGCGGTCAAAATCTGTAGCCAGGATGTATTCAAATTCGCTCATTGTAGCCTCTCATAAAGAACTAGCAAATTCGCACAACATGACTGTGGTCCTCTGGGATTGGCCTCGGTGAGGGCGTGACTTTGCCCCCTTTTCACGGAAATTCCGGATGACCCGTGACTGTTGCGCATTGAAGTGGGACGCAATTGCCGACCGCAGGTTCTTCGAAAGGCCTGCTCGGCGGTAAGCGCGCCATTGGAGTACGTCTCAGCCTACGGCGAGATCGAGGGTTGCGAAGCGTTGCGCGTTGGCCGCAACATCTTGCAGTTGAGTTTCCTGCTCCTGCCAGTGCGCCGGAGCCCAGACTTCGAAGTAGTTTCCCTGTCCGACCAGAACCGCCTCACTGTTCAGGTTTGCGAACGCTCGCAGGTTTTTCGGGACGACAACGCGCCCAGCTTTATCCATCTCTAGCGGGGAGGCGCTGCCGAGAAACATGCGCAGCAGGAGACGCGCCAATGGGTCGGTTACGTTCAACGCCATGAAGCGCTGGTAGATTTCCTGAAATGCCGCGGCTGTCAGCACCCACAAGTTACGGTCGAAACCCTGAGCAACAAACGCGCCGTCAGAGAGTAATTCCCGAAAACCCGCCGGGAGCCTCAAGCGGCTTTTTTCATCTATGAAATCGTGGTATTGGCCTATAAAGAACATTGGGATCATCCCTGAGCGGAGCGTTGCCGGGGCCAAAATGACGGCTCTTGGTTCTGACGCGCTGGCCCGGCAACTGACATTCCAAATATTGCAACTATGACCATTATACAGAGTCCGCTTCCTCGGAATAATCCTAAAAAGAGGCTTATTCAGACGACAAATAATGACCCCCCTGAGCAGACGCGAGAGGCTGAAATGCCCCCCAAAGATGTAGTCTGGGCCGGAAAAATGACTGCCCAAAATGTACACTGGGCGGTCATAAATGACCGCCCAGTATGCCCCCCCAAATTATGGTAGCTGCTTCTACTGTACCAGCGGAGCAGCTACCATTATTGAGATGATACGAAGTTGCCTACCTTTGAATAACTGACAGCATCTTTTTGTGCAGCGCGGCTGGCGCTGCCAAAATGGATTGCGGCGGAGAGATGTAATCCGGCTTGCCTTCGATGTCTGTGACGAGCGCCCCAGCTTCCTCGGCGATGAGACCGGCCGCGGCCACATCCCATGGCTTGAGGGTCAGCTCCCAATAGCCATCGAAACGACCTGCGGCGACGTAGCACAGGTCGAGGGCAGCCGAACCGAGTCGGCGCACACCCTGCGATAATCTGGCAAATCGGGCGTAGTATTCCAAATTATCCCTGGGGGAATGCCAGGCATCGTAGGGAAAGCCGGTCACCAGCAAGCTGTGATCCAGTTCCTCAACCTGCGAAACGCGCAGCCGACGCCCGTTCAGCCAGGCGCCGCGCCCGCGTTCGGCGCTGAAGGCCTCATCCCGCAGAGGGTCATAGACCACGCCCAGGGTCGTCACGCCCCGCCGGGCATAGCCGATGGAGACGCAAAAGATGGGGATGCCGTGGGCGTAATTGACGGTGCCGTCCAGCGGGTCCACATACCAGAGATGTTCTTTATCCCCATCCAGGCTGCCGGATTCTTCGGCCAGGATGCTGTTTCCGGGAAAACGGCGCTGGATTTCAGCCAGCAGAAAGGCTTCGGACTGGTGATCAACTTCTGTCACCAGGTCAATCACACCTTTGTATTCCAAAGTGTGCTTTTGTTCGTAACCGGCGCGCAGTATCCCGCCAGCGCGACGGGCCAGTTCTTCTACTTCCGGCAGGGTGGGCAGCATATTATTTCTGGGAGCGTTTGAATTCGTCGAGGATCTGATAGATATGGTCCAACTCGCCCTGGATTTCGTCACGTTCATCCTTGGCCTGTTGAAGCAGGGCCTCGAACGCCGGACGCTGATCGGGCTGCAGCGTGGTCAGCAGGCGCTCAGTGCGCGTGATTTCAAGCAGTTCGGGAACGTTAGGGATGTCTTCGACAACGAGAAGGGGACCGTAGGGAATGTTCATGGGGTCAATTGTAATCGATTCGGCGATTCAGCGACGCAGCGATTCAGCGAGTCAGCGCGAGTTGAGTCTCTTTCGCTGGTAGGTGATTTCGGTGACGATGAGCGAGATGACTTCATCCACAAGCGCCAAGCGCTGTTCGAGAGTCTCGGGGGACATGAAGCGACGGCCACGGAAGTACCAACCTTTGGTCTCGCGGGCAGAGGCAAGCGCGACGCGGTAATGGTAGAGCATTTCTTTCCCGTAACCGCGTCCCAGCCCTTCTTCGAGATTGGCAGAAACCGAGGCCGAACTATCCACTATCTGTGCAGCCGGGTGACGGCCACGCGGGTCTTTCAGCCAACTCTCGGTATCTTCCCAGACGAGGTCGTACAAGTACAACGCCTTGCGGTAGCCCGCGAATTTCCAGATAGGCTCGTTTCTGACCCGCTCCGGCACGGCCTTTGCCCAGGTTTCGTAGTTCATACTGTCCTCCTTGGTTTGATTCAGCGATTCAGCGTTCATGATTCGCTGATTCGTTGATTCGCTGATTCTATCGCCATTCTGCAATCAGCCGCTCGAAATACTCATCCAAATAGTGCAGCCGTTCTTCGGCAATCGCCCGCGCCGTGGGCGTGAACATGCGTTCGCGCACCTTGCGCAGCTTGAACAGGTGTTCGTGGTAAGAACTATGCGGCTCGCCGCTTTCTTCTTTGCCGCTCTGTTTGAATTGCTCGGATGGTTCGGCGAACCATGGCTGCCCGGCCAGTGTGGCATAGGCTATCACGCGCGCCACGCCGACCGCGCCGAGCACGTCCAGTTTATCCGCATCGAACAGGATTTTCGCTTCGATGGACTGCGGCGGCTCGGTTCGATTGCGAAATCTATGTGAACGGATGCAATGCTGGACGGCGGCGATGCGTTCCTCGGGCCAGCCTTCGGAGCGCAGCACATGCGCGGCAAACTCCGCCGAGGCAAGGTGGTGATCGTTGCGCGCTTCGCTGCCAGGCGTTGTACCTTGAGTGTCGTGCAGCAGCGCCGCGGCGTGGACGACCTCCAGGTCCGCACCTTCGGCCTCGGCCAATCGCTCGGCCATACGATAGACGCGCAGGACGTGGTCGAAGTCGTGGACGGGGTCGGCGTCAGTGTACCAGGCGCGGGCTTGTTCGATGGTTGGCATCGAAACTCCTAAGGTTTAATCGAACCGCGAAGGAACGGCCCCCTTACGGGGGCAGGCGAGCGCGAAGAATTATTATCTGCTTGTTAACAACCCGCGTCCCTTCCCTTGAAATCCCATATTTGGCTGAACTGCTCAACTATAGACGGGTTGTAGACG
>JBDRTP010000396.1:0-4787 GCA_043823965.1 Chloroflexota bacterium | reverse complement strand
GCTGGCGGCGCGGATGGGCATCGCCGCGATTGACGGCGACGCGCTGGGCCGTTCGGCCCCGGAAACGCAGATGACCAGTTGGCACGGGCACGGCGTGGAGATCACGCCCATGCCGCTGGCTGATAGTTACGGCAATATTGTGGTGGTGAGCAAGGCCGTCGAGCCAACGTACGTGGATGAAATCGGGCGATGGGTGGTGACCAAAGGCGGCTGCCTCGGCGCGAATAACCATCACCCGATGACGGGTGCGCAACTCAAACAGACGACCGTGCCGGGCACGTTCAGCCGCGCGCTGGGGCTGGGCCGCGCGGTCTACGCCGCCCGCGCCGAGGGGCGCGATCCGGTCCGCGCGGCTGCCGATTTCCTGGGCGCGCGCCATCTCATCTTCGGGCGCATTGAGTCGCTGCGGGAAGAGGAGCGCACGGGTTTCTACTTCACCACAGCCCAAATCACAGGCCTCGGCGCGGATGCGGGGCACACGGCGCAGCTGACCATCAAAAATGAAGCCATGCTGTGTGCTCTGGACGAGCGGCCGGTGACAATTTTCCCCGACCCGATCTATCTGCTCGAACCGCAGACCGGGCGCGGGCTGATGAGCATCGAACTGACCGCCGGACATGAGATCACCTTGCTCGGAGCGCCGGCCCATCCCCGCCTGCGCGCCGCCGCGCAAACTGACGCCGGCCGGGCGGCCATGTCGCCCACGCGCTTCGGCCATCCCGACCTGAGTTACCGGCCGATAGAGGAACTGTTGTCTTGAAACTTCTCCACGGCATCATCCCGATCCTGCCCACGCCGTTCGACGAAGGCGGGGTGCTCGACGAGGCCAGTCTCCAGCGCCTGGTGGAGCACCTGATCGCGCAGCGCGTCCACGGCCTGGGCACGCTGGCGCTCGCCAGTGAGGGCTACAAACTGACCGAGGCTGAAGGCCGCCGGGTCATCCGAGCCGTGGTCGAAGCCGCAGCCGGCCGCGTCCCGATCGTGGTGGGCACGAGCCACGAGGGCACACGGGCGGCGATTGAACGAAGCCGTGAGGCGGTCACACTCGGCGCCGACGCGGTGATGCTCTTGCCGCCTTATCTCGTGAAGTCGACGCCGGCCAGCCTGCTGGCCCACTTCGCCGCCGTCGCCGAGGCCGTGGAAGTGCCCGTGGTCGTGCAAGACTCGCCGCAGTTGACCGGTGTGGTGATGCCCCCGGCCTTTCTGATCGAATTGGCGCGGCGCGCGCCGAACATCCGCTACGTGAAAATTGAGGGGCTGCCGGCCGGTCGGAGCATCAGCGCAGTAGTCGAGGCGCTCGGCCCCGGGTTTGGCGTGTTGTGCGGTTGGGGCGGGCTGGGGCTGCTGGACGCGCTGCGCCGGGGCGCGTGCGGGTGTATGCCGGGCGCGGACTTTGCGCCGGCGCTGGTCGCAGTGTACGAAGCCTTTGAAGCCGGCCAGATCGAGCAAGCTCAAAGTCTCTACGACCGTCTTTTGCCGCTGCTTGGTTTTGCGGCTCAGTCGCTCGACCGTTTTGTCATCGTCGCCAAAACTGCCCTGGCCGGCCCGGGAATCATCACGACGTCGACGCTGCGCGCGCCATTCGCCCCGCTGGACGACATCGAACACGCTGAGATGGAACGGCTGCTCCGCCTCACAGGATGAAAATAAGGTGACTGGCGTGACCATACGTTTTGACGCTGGGGCAGAAATCCGGCGTTTTTAAATGTGATATGAAATTGGTGAGAACGTAAAAAAGGAGTAATCATTATGGACAGCATTACAAAAATTGGCGTTAATGGGATTTTTCCTGTCGTTGAGCTGCAGGATGCGGCTGATGCGATCCCATTGGGTCAAGCACTTTTAGATGGTGGTCTGCCAATCGTAGAGGTTACTTATCGCACAGACGCAGCAAGTGAGGCTATAAAAAGAATAACCAGTACGTATAAACAAATGCTCGTTGGAGCAGGATCAGTGGTGCACGTTTCCCAGGCAGAGGATGCAATATCTTCTGGAGCACAATTTATTGTTGCTGCGGGTTTCAATCCAGAATTGGTAGATTGGTGCATCGGGAAAGGTGTCCCCATTATTCCTGGCGTTGCCACACCCTCTGAGATTACTATGGGAGTTTTGAGGGAATTGAAAGTATTAAAATTTTTCCCCGCCGAGGTGATGGGGGGAATCAATGGCCTGAAAGCTGTATCTGCGCCCTTCCCTGGAATGAAATTTATTCCGATGGGCGGAATCAGTGCGGCTAATATGGCTCAGTATCTAAGCATGCCAATGGTCCATGCGTGCGGCGGTAGTTGGCTAGTAAGCAAGAGTTTAATTGCCCAGAAGAATTTTGATGAAATTAGACGGTTGACCCAAGAAGCGATTAGTATTGTCAAAAAAGTACGGAGGGATTTATGAATGTTATCAATGCGCGAGTTGTAACCTTTGGCGAGATCATGCTTCGCTTGAAGTCGCCTGGGCATGAAAGGCTCCTTCAGTCAGCTATGCTAGAAGCTACATTCGGAGGTGGTGAGGCTAATGTAGCTGAATCTTTGGCGAATTATGGAATAGATGTTGCATACGTAACCGCTCTTCCTAAAAATTCAATAGCGGACGCCTGTATAAAATTCCTAAAGGGACTAGGAGTAGATACATCCCTAATCGTTCGTGGGGGAGATAGAATGGGGGTCTATTATGTAGAGGCTGGTACAAACCAACGCGCGTCATTGGTCATTTATGACCGAGCTGGTTCCTCAATCTCGACAGTAGATAATAAAGCGTTTGATTGGGATAGCATATTTTCCGGAGTAACTTGGTTCCACATCACAGGTATCACTCCAGCAATTAGCCAAAATGCGGCAGATGTAACCCTTAATGCGGTTAGTATTGCAAAGAAAAAGGGCTTAACCATCTCATGTGATTACAATTATCGCAAGAACCTCTGGAAGTATGGCAAAAATGCCGCAGAAGTTATGAGTGAATTAGTTGAATACGTTGATGTGGGGATTGCCAATGAAGAGGATTGCCAGCTCGCTCTGGGAATAACAGTCGATGAAATCACATGGGAATCAGATATTAAAAAGGGGACGCTTAACATTGATAAGTATCGTGCGTTGTGTGAAGCGGTTCTTGATAGATTCCCGAATTTAAAGATGCAGGCAATCACGTTACGTCATAGTTATAGTGCAGACCACAATGGATGGTCAGGATGCTTTCATGACCGTCAGGAATTTTATGTTGGACCATATTATGAGATTAATGATATTGTTGACCGGATAGGTTCAGGTGATGCCTTTTCAGGTGGATTAATTTATGGATTGGTTTCAGGCATGGATCATTTATCAGCCTTGCATTTTGCAGTTGCTGCTTCTTGCTTGAAACACACGATTCCCGGAGATGCAAATCGAGTGACTATCGATGAAGTGATGCGTTTGCTGCAAGGGGATGTATCTGGACGAGTACAACGGTAAAAACAAGAGACACAGTTGACGCTGCTTGGTCGGGGTCTTCAATTGAGCCGCCCTGTATTTGCCTAATCGTCGGGGAGCCTGCCCAGGCCCCAATGCTTGATCGGCGAAGCTCGCTGATGAGCAGCAAGCAGATCGGTGTTCGCGATCTTTAGGTATATATTAACCGTATCCATTGAAGTGTGTCCAAGAATCTCCTGAAGCGAGTAGGCGTCTCCGCCGTTGCGCAGAAAGTTGATCGCAAATGTGTGGCGAAAACGATGCGGATGGGCAGCGTAACGAAAAGCCCAATTGCGCTGCACAGGCCGGGGGGCCAGTAAAGAACTGCTCTACTGCGTTTATTCTTCTTCCGGCACATCCCGAGGCACTACCTCCACGATATCTGTCTCTTCGACCGCATCGCGCCAGGTGCCGGGGATCACCTTCTGCAAGGCATTCATATGTTCCCGGACGACATCTTCGGGACACAGAGCCGTGAACAGGGAGACCCCGATCCAAACGATGGCGGCGTCGTCCAGCGCGCCGATGAGCGGAAACACGAGAGCGGGGAAAAAGTCCACGGGCGAAACAAGGTAAACAAGCGCGGCAACAGGTAAAAGCTTCAGAAAAAAACTGACGCGGCGGTCGCCCATCAGGCGCAGGATAAGTTTGAACTGAAGAATGAGATCCTGAAGGAATCCGCTCGGCTGTGGCCAGGTTATTTCACGGGTTTTTATTGCCATTTTCAACTCCTATAAACCATACCTTTTCAATGATTTTGTCCACTGAAAAAACTAACCGCTGAGAACGCAGAGTTCTTCATTTGTCTTATCGGCAATAAGGCTAGATTCTCTTTTGCATCGAATTTTCACGAATTTCCCGAAGAAAATTCGTCCAATTCGTGTAATTCGATGCAGAAAAAGTTATGACCGATAATGTCTAACATACATACGATAAAGATGCTGCATGGTCTCAACCGCGAAGCGATCCAACGGGTGGATTTGGTTGAGCAAGTTTTTCGCCGAAGGCCTACTCGGCAATGCGCAGCTGGGCGATCCAGGAGACCATGAACGTATTATACGTCAATCGAGACCTTATTTAGCCAAGGAGTGCTCCCACGTTGAGATAACCACGAAGTCACCAAGGCACGAAAGCCTTATCGTTTTCTTGGCGTCTTCGTGTCTTGGTGGTTCTGTGCCCGTACTCGAACTGCGGTACAATTTAGTTCTCAATTGCCAATTGCCAATCGTAAATCGTAAATCGAAGAGTTCCCATGCCCCTTGACCTGACCCGCATCCGCGCCCTGTGTTTTGACGTAGATGGCACGCTCAGCGATACCGATGACCTGTTCGTCGAAAAACTGGCTCG
>JBDRTP010000395.1:0-4266 GCA_043823965.1 Chloroflexota bacterium | reverse complement strand
GTTCTTTGAAAGCGGCCAGCTCCTGTTTATACGCGCGGCGAATGCGCCCCGGCCCGACCAGCAGTGTATTGTTGAGGTTATCGGAGCCGAGGAATCGGCTAAACGTTTTGGTGAACAAGACGAAGCCATCGTACCAGTGCGGGGCGTAGACGATGTTCCCGGCGCTGCCCGGACCCCAGGCCGGCGGCTCCAGCTCGAACTCCTTCTCGACGAAGATCATCGCCCCCGGATGGACCTCGCGGATCGCCCGCGCGAAGCGGTTGTTGAAGGGGATGTAGTAATCCCGGTTGAAGTCCACCGGGCGGCCACCCACCTGGGTGAAATGGTCGGGGCGCAGCAGGCGCGGACGACCGTCCGAGTCCAGCTCCCAGACGCCGTTCGTGCGCCAGATGCAATCGTAACCCTCCAGCCAGGCGCGTTGGCCGTCCGGATTCATTAGTCGGCGCTCGATGCGTTTCGGCCCGGTCAGGCGTCGCTCCCCCACGTCTACGTCCTGGGGAATGCCTGCCCCTAGAAGCATGGACTGGAACGGGCTGGGGATGGTGCCCAGTTCGACCACCGCGTGCGGCCGGGTCAGGTCGCGCCAGCCGATGTATCCGCGCAGCGGCTCGTTCAGGGTATCGTAGCCAACCACGTTGGGCAGGTCTTTCAGGCGCATGGCGATTCGCCGGATGGCTTCGATGTAATGGCGCTGCAAGAACTCCTGCGCCGCCTGGCCCTCGATCTTCGTCTGCGGCGCAAAATCATTCCCCGCAAAGAACAGCGTGAACAGGGTGGCGGCGGCCAGCTTGGTGGCGTTGGTCGGCCAGATCATGCGCGGCAGCGGGTCGCCGTGGACGGGGTGCAGGAAAGCCGCGCCGGTCGGCTGGAAGCGGGTCGTGTCCATGCCGACCGCCTCGAAGGTCCAGCCCGGCGCGCCGTCCCCGCCGGAGAAACGGCTCCACATGTCCTGGTGAGGGTCAATGAACAGACGGATGCCGTGCTGCGCGGCCTTGGCGACCACGGCGTGCAGGTAATCCAGGTATTCCTGGTCGTAGACCCCCGGCCCGGCGTGCTCGACCGCCTCCCAGGTCACCAGAAAGCGTAGGAAGGTCAGCCCCCACTTGCGCAGGCGGGCGAAGTGCTCGTCGGCCTCCTCCAACGGGAAAGGCCGCCCGACAAAGGATACCTGCCGGTGGTCGAAGAAACCCTCACGGATGTACGTCGCCCCATTTGGGGTATAAGGCACTTTGCTGCTGCCCCCCAGGTTGACGCCGCGCAACAGCAGCGTGCGCCCGCTTTCATCCTTGAAGCATGGCCCGTCAATGTGCATATTGCAGACTCCTTTCGTGCTATACTCACATCAGCGGACATGGGCCGCCTGTTCCACATATCATCGCCGACTGGAATATTATACGGTATCCGCCTATACAAGCGGTTATGTTACGTCAATCGAGTATGTGTTGAACTAAGCGCTTCGCGAAAAGGATGTGTGAATGGAAGATATTCGGAAAGTCGGATTTTGCCCACATTGCGGTAACAAATCGCCCCAAAAACTCATTCATACTCAAGGTACAAGCGGTACAGGGTGGTTTATCTCAGATGGCGAAGAAGTTGACTTGACTGTAGTTTATTTTGTCGCAAGTTGCGAAACTTGCAATCACATTCTTGTCTATCGCGCAGTTGAAGATATACCTGATGAAAAATTTTTCACTTCGGTAGACCTTGAATATCCAGAATCGGGTGAGTTACATACATCAGTACCAAAAACAGTTTCCAAAATCTACATTGAAGCCTTACGGATAAAAAGTTTAGCGCCCAATGCTTTTGCAGTTCAAATTAGACGTGCATTGGAAGCATTATGCGAAGATAGAGGTGCAAAAAGCGGCACGTTGCAAAAAATGCTAAATGAACTATCAACAAAAGGAGAAATTCCATCTACACTCATTGAAGCAACGGACTTATTGAGACTGTTAGGAAATATTGGCGCACATGCGTCTGAAGATTCTGTACAACCTTGGCAGGTAAGAACAATAGATGAATTCTTCCGAGCCATTGTAGAATATGTTTATATAGCCCCAAATAAAATCAAAGAGTTTCGAGGAGGTTTGAAAATGTTTAGATCTCAGACTGGTACATAAAACAAGAGCCGCTGCTGCTAACGCAGACCATTGGTGCGGCTTGGCACAAGGAGAATCACATGGACAACGATAAAGATACAAGAAAATCAGGGATATGGATAATCGTAGGCGTTATTATTATCTACATATTGTTTATGTTGTGGGCCACCGAACGCAATAAGAATAAAGATGCAGAAGCAGTATTTGCTTCTCAGACAAGGCAAGCTGAGAGAGATGAATATACGCTTTCTTACTTAGCCACTCAAACGGCGCAAGCTCTACCAATCAGCCAAGCGGCAGAAGCTACCTACCAAAAGTATAATGAAGATAACTGGTTCTGGGACTGTCTGTTCATTTATGATTATGATACGGCATTTTATGAGGGGCTTCGTACGTGCGTCATTGGTCAAGTTGTGGCCGTAGAAAAAGACGATACATCGTCTAATCCCACCATGTATTTTACCCGTTTTGATAAGAATCCAAGTGGCTTCTTTGTTTATGGCACTGGCGTTTTTGAAAACTGCATTGACTGTTGCGTAGCCGTCAGAGGAAGAATCCATATAACGCCTGAAGGAGCGCCCTTCATAGGTATAGCCGACTTTGGTGAATCCGACTTTATGACGCTTAAACTCGTAGGAACATCCTTCTACGGTGGTTACAGTTCGGACGATGTTCAGTTCGTACTCCATGAATTGTGCCAATTGGCCCCAGAAAGCGCTGACGGCACGCCCCCCGCCGGTAACGCGAACCGTTAGTGCAGCTAGTCAGACAGGTCAAATGGATTCTAATAACTCATATATCTCTCGACTTAAGTCCAGGTTGTGCCAGATTCAAGAACGCTTTGACGCAATCCTTCAGTCTAGCCGATTAGAGCGTTATGCTCGTCAACCGAATCCTTTCGCATATTTGGGATCTAACCCTCCCAAAGGACCTAGAATTGAACTTCGATGGGTTAAGCTTTCGCCCAAATTAGAACGTGAACAGAATCAAACCTTGAGAGATTTCGAAGAGTGGTACACCGACTTTGTTGGGCTCTTTCCAAATCCAACAAGAGACGAGGATGTACAACTCAAGAGGCTTTATTTTGAAATGGATTCGTGGATTAAGTACCGAAAAGACAAAGAGATTCCCGATTCCGTAAATACAGCCACTGCACTGTTCGGAGCAACCTGCGAAAAATTTATCGACATGCTAAATCAATTAACACCATCCGGTGGAGCCAGCTCCATCTTGGTAATCGATACCAGTGCAATTATTGATTGTCCCGACGTCTCTCAAATGTCAATATTGCTCAATATGAGTGGTGCAACTTTCATTTTCCCATCAACTACGATATCGGAACTTGACGACCTAAAGAAAGGCAGGAGAGACGAGAACTTCCGCAGAAGACTAACAGCCGCCATTAGCAATCTAAACGAAATAATGACAAAGGGAAACGTTCTAGAAGGAATAGCACTACCGAACAACATTATTGTCAAAATGCTAGCTGTTGAGCCTGATTTCTCGCGCCTCCCGAAATGGCTTGATCCACAGATTAATGATGACAGGATACTGGCGAGCGCGATTGAATTGCAGAGAAGCAACCCGAATTCTAGTATAGCCATCCTCGCCAACGACATTAACATGCAAAACAAAGCTACTTTGGCCGGTATGCCCGTCATGAAAGTTCCAGATTCATTTGAAACTGCTGCCTAACACCACGTCAAACGAACGGCCAGGGTCTTCGCCTTGGCTCAAAGTAATTCTGCCCCGAGGAGCCATTGTCCGCGCTGAGGCTGATTGCGCCATATCCTCTGTCCGCCGCTTACGCACACCGTAAGCACATTCCTCTTTTCCTCGCTATAATTCCTCCAACCGGAGGAATTATTTTATGGATAGACTCCCCACTCTGCTTGCCACCCTCGGCTTCGGCCTGCTCGGCTACCTGTGCGGCTCGCTCCCCTTTGCGATATGGATCACGCGCCTCTTCAAAGGCGTGGACGTGCGCGAGGCTGGCTCCGGTCACGCCACGACCACCAACACCATCCGCCAGGCAGGATTTGGGCCGGGGGCGCTCGTCTTGGTGCTGGACATCGCCAAGGGCTTTCTACCGACCTGGCTGGCATTGCATCACGCACCCGTTCCCTGGATCGCGCCCGTCACAGCCGCGCTGGTCGTCATCGGACAC
>JBDRTP010000394.1:0-11286 GCA_043823965.1 Chloroflexota bacterium | reverse complement strand
ACGGCTTCGTTTTGGTTTTGAGACATTGTTTGTTCTCCTTGGATGAGTGACGAGTGATGAGTGATGAGTGATGGTTTTATGACAATGGCACTTGCTGGAGAAGTGATTCTATAATTTCTCTGTCGGGAGATTTAATATCTTTGGAGGTAAAGTAAAGAGATTGTTCTTCGCGCACTCTGTAATTGCGCTGTTGCGGCACCATCGTAATAAGGAGGCGGATGATTTGCGTCAGAAGGCGAATGCGGTGCATTGTCACTTGTTTATCGAGAACATGGCGGGCTTTGAAATACCAGTCGCGGCTTTCGCGCGCCGAACCGAGAGCATACTCATAAAAATGGGCTTTTTCTTTGTGCGAAATCCTCGAAAACCCTTCGGCGACATTGGCGCTGATGGAACCCAGTGAACGATAGAGTTGATTCGCGAGACTGACGGTGCGTTTATCGCCGATGAGTTTTGTAACATCGTACCAGCCAATATCGCCGACAAAGAGGCCCAGCCGGTAGACCTCGACTTTCCACAGCGCATCGCCTGTAATTTCCTCAGGAACATCCTTCACCCACTCATCAAAATTCATAGTTCATCCTCCTCACTCCTCACTCGTCACTCCTCACTCTTCACTCATCACTCTTCCACCCCTCCCTCACCCTTCTCCACGTCTCTTCCAGCGATTCAGGCAGCACACGCGTCTCGCCAATGCTGGACATGAAACTCGTATCTCCACCCCAGCGCGGGACGACGTGCATGTGGACGTGTCCGACGATCCCTGCCCCGGCGACTGATCCGATGTTCGCGCCTACGTTGAAGGCCTCGGGTTTGTAGACCATGCGTAGTACCTGGATACACTCGGTGATCAGCTCCATGACTTCAGCCCGCGTCTTGGCGCTTAAGTCCTCGAAGGATGGCTGGTGGTCTGTGGGGACGACCATCAAGTGACCGCTCGTATAGGGATAGCGGTTCAGGATAACGAAAGCCCGCCGGCCGCGAAAGACGATCAGGTTTTCCGGGCTGTCGGGCTGTGCCTGCACATTGCAGAAGACGCAGCCTTCCTCGTCATGGTTTTGGATGTATTTCATGCGCCAGGGGGACCAGATGTGTTTCATTGTTGTCGAAGTACGAAATTCGCTCAAAATCCTAACCCGGACAAGCCGGAAACAACCAGGATTTTTTCAACACAAAGGCCACAAAGGGTACACAAAGGTTTTTCCTTTGTGCTCCCTCGTGTACTTCGTGGTGAAAATTCTTGCCGAAGGCCTACTCGGCACAAAAAACGAGAATTTCACTGATAAGGTACTCACACGGATACCGCGAATGGGCAAATGAAGCGAATTTAGTAAGTTTCAAGAGTGGTTTTATTCGCGCAATTCGTAAATTCGTGACACACCGTACTCGGAGAGTATTCGCGTTATAAAACAGTACGCAGCAATTCCGCATCAGATGTATTGTAGCAAAGAATCGGGATATGAGGAATAGTTGACAGTCTTCTGGAACGAGGGTATGCTCAACAAAATATGGAACAACTCTCACTCTTCAAAAGCCCTTCACGGTGGACAGTCGCAGACCTGACGCGTCACCTGCGCCAGTTGCTCGAATCCAACGAGGCGCTCCAGAATATCTGGGTGCAGGGGGAGATCTCCAACCTGGCGCGCCCCGCTTCAGGCCACCTGTACTTCACATTAAAGGACAGCGCCGCTTCTCTGCGCTGCGTGATGTGGCGCAGCGACGCGACCCGTCTGCGGCTGGCCTTGCAGGATGGGATGGCGGTGGAAGTACATGGCGGCATCCGCGTATATGAACCCCAGGGACAGTACCAACTTCAAGTGGACGCCATTCGCCCGCTTGGGGAAGGCGCGCTCTACCAGGAATTCCTGCGCTTGAAAGCCCTGCTGGAAGCGGAAGGATTATTTGACCCCGAACGCAAAAGGGCGGTCCCGGAACTTCCCCGGCGCATTGGTATTGTGACTTCACCCAGCGGCGCGGCGCTGCGGGATATGCTCAACACCCTGCGCCGCCGCTATCCATTGGCAGATGTAATTCTGGCCACCTCGCCGGTGCAGGGCGACGAAGCCCCGCCCGGACTTGTCGCCGCGCTCCAGAACCTCAACCGGGTAGCCCAGCCGGACGTGATCCTGCTGGCGCGCGGCGGAGGCTCGATCGAAGACCTGTGGGCTTTCAACGACGAGCGCGTGGTGCGCGCCATTGTTGCTTCTGAAGCTCCGGTCATTACCGGCGTGGGCCACGAGACCGATTTCACCCTGGCCGATTTTGCCGCTGACCTGCGCGCGCCCACGCCGACTGCCGCGGCTGAACTGGCTACACCGGTCACGATATTGGACTTGCAGGCTGGCTTGACCTTTTCCACCAGTCGCCTTGAGACGGCCATTTACGCGCTCTTTGACGGACAACGCGGGTTGCTGGACAGCCTGCAGAGCAACCTGCGCTTCTGTTCGCCCCTGCGCCGGGTGCAGACCGAACGTCAGCGCCTGGATGACCTCTCCCGCCGGGGGAACGCGGCGCAGGCCCATCGTCTCGCGCTCGAACTGAGCCAGCTCAAGGGATTGGAACGCCGTTTGAGCGCGCTTAATCCCATGGCCGTTTTGAGTCGCGGCTACGCCGTCGTCACTGATAAGCAAAATGATAAAATTGTTTCCAGCGCGGCGTTGGTAAAAACTGGTGACGATTTGAATGTGCGCGTCGCAGATGGCAACTTCGACGTGCGTGTGACGCAATAATCTTCTGATCTGCTGAGGTGCGATGATGAGTAAAAACGCTGACATTAAACCTGTGACTGAATTGACTTATGAGCAGGCGTTCGCTGAATTGGAAGGCATCCTCTCCGCGCTGGAAACAGAACAGCGACCGTTGGAAGAAACGATGGCGCTTTTCGAACGCGGGCAGGCGCTGGTGAAGCGTTGCGCCGAATTGCTCGATAAGGCCGAGATCAAAGTCCGTCAGCTCTCCGGCGAGGAGCTGACCAGCTTTGTGGAATCTCAGGTATGAATTTAGCTGCTGTTCTACACAATTACGTCCTGCTCAGCTCACTGGCTGCCTGGGGACTGGCGCAAGTGCTGAAGATGCCGCTGGATTACCTTCATTCGCGGCGCTGGAATTGGGCCTTATTATTGAGCGCGGGGGGTATGCCCAGTTCACATTCTGCGCTGGTGGTTGGTGCAACCCACGCCATCGGCTTATACGAGGGCTTTGATTCGCCGCTATTTGGGCTGGCAGTGGCTATCTGCATGATCGTGATTTATGACGCCACCGGCATCCGGCGCCAGGCAGGTATACAGGCGCAAAAAATCAATGTCCTGGTGGATGAATTACTGAAGGGCCATCCGGTCTCGGATAAGCAATTGCGGGAAGTGCTGGGGCATACCCCGTTGGAGGCGCTGGGCGGGCTTATCCTCGGACTTGTGGTGACCCAGTTGCTGTGGTTTATCTGGCGGTGAACTCTACTTCACAAAATAGGCCACTGAAGGCCGTACAGTCGTTCATCTCCTGTTTGCCAGTACTTGATATGTTCCCAACTCACACGTGCGACTTTGCCCATTCGAGCAGCTTTGGTATGAAAATCAGGCAGCTTCAATGCGCGTCGTAGAAGGTCCGGCATTTTATGCTGCTCGTCGTTGTGTAATGGAAAGCAAAGAATGCAATACTGGTTGTCTCGTAGATTCCGGTTCCAGAATCCCATATCAATTGTCACAAAGGTAGGTTGGCGTAATTGTCGTAGCAGTGCTGGTACACGCTCATCTTTGATAACCTCATCAGGGCGCAGGTCTCGCAAGCGTTGAACAGTGGTCCAACGAGCGATTGGCAGCAACACCTCAAAGGCGTAGAGTTGGTCGTCAAGGATTATTTGGCTCATAAAACACAGACGCTGCCAGAATTACGCAAAAGATTCAGCAGTCACCTGGCGAGGTACAGGATAAGAAGCTTGTAATGCTTGAGAGGCTAGATAGACTGCTTCCTCGATTGCGTCTTGTGTCAACTCCGGCCAGTTTTGGAGCAGTTGCTCTATCGAATAACCTTTTCCCAGAAAGGTCAATACACTGGCCACAGGCACACGGGTGTTCTTGAATGTCATTTGCCCGTGACAAATTTCCGGATCTATCACCAGATTTTTGCCAATTTCTTCTTGTGTCATAGTACCACCTCTTTTCCAGCATTTCATTGTCCCTATTATAGTGCACAGTGGGGGCCAAGTCAAAACCATGCCCTAAACATCCTCCCCACCACCCTTGCCACCCCTCTCGCCTCCCTCACCCCTAGCACCAGCACTGCCAAGCTGTATACACCTGCGCCAATCACTACTCCTCCCCCCACTATCAACCATGCTGGGCGGCTAGCGGACAGGCTCAACCAGCACCATAGTGTGGCACTCATCACCATTGCCGCGACCGTGAACTGAATCCATCCAACAAATACGGTTTTTCCCTCCAGTCCGTTCAGCCGATGCCGCATAAGAACCAATAACGCAATTGCTTCCAGCGCGGTGGCCAGGGAGTTGGCCAGCGCCAGCCCGCCGTGCGGCATCCAGCCGATTTGAGTGAACAGGGCGGAGAAGGCAAAACTGAAGACTACGTTCAGGCTCATTGCCGCTGCGCCGACCAGGACGGGCGTTTTTGTGTCGTGCAAGGAATAGAAGGCACGCGCCAGAATTTCCATCACACAATGACCGACCAATCCGGCCGCGTACCACAATAGCGCCCAGGCTACCAATTGGGTCGAGCGCGCATCGAAATTGCCACGTTGATAGAGCAAGGTAATAATGGGTTCACGCAGCAGCATCAGTCCAACCGATGCCGGAAGGGACAGAAACAGCACGCCGCGCAGCGAGGCTGCCAGTGATGAGCGAACATCGCTTAGTCTGCCCAGGGCATATTGGGCTGCCAGCGTGGGCATCAGCGCGGTTGCCACCGATTGGGCAATCACCGCCTGCGCCATCAGCATCAGCATGAATCCATAGGTCACCGCGCTGACGCTGCCCGCGGACATTTGCGAGGCCAGCCAGGTGTTGACCCAGAAATTCAACTGGACAATCGCCACGCCGAAGAGGCGCGGACCCATCAGAAAAATGACCTCGCGCACGGAGGGGTTGTCCAACCCCAGGCTGGGAATCCAACGTCTCCCGACGTTGGGTAATTTCATCAAACCGGGGATTTGCACCAACAGGTACAGCGCCGAGCCGATGACCACACCCCAGGCCAGGCCGTATATTCCCATGCGCGGCGCGAGCGCCAGCACGCCGAAGATCAGCCCGAACTGATACATCGCCGGCGTGAGCGCCGGAATGAGAAAAACCTGGTGTGAATTCAGGATGCCAACCAGTAATCCGCCCAGCCCAAAAAGCACCGTCGAGACCAGTTGGATGCGCAGCAGGTCAACGGTGAGGGCAAAAAGACGGGGGTCTTTGGCGAGGCCGGGGGCCAGGGCGTAACGGGCGATCTGCGGGGCGAAAATGGCCGCCAGTGCGGCCAGCAGGCTGAGGGTCAGCACGACCAGGTTGGCAAGCGCGGCGGCCAGCCGCCAGGCAGACTTACGCTCGTCCTTTGCCAGAAAAGCGGTAAAAGTTGGGATAAAGGCGGAGCCGAGCGCGCCGCCCGCAACCAGGTTGAAAAGCGTCTCGGAGACGCGGTTGGCGGCGACAAAGGCGTCCAGGTCATGGGTGATGCCAAAGGTGTTGGCGACCAGGATGCTGCGCGCCAGACCGGCGGCCTGACCGATGACGAAGGCCAGCATCACCGTCCCGGCGGCGCGGGCGATCTGGCGGTTGGCGCTGAGCGTAGCATTCGTTGTCAGCGTAGCATTCGTTGTCGCTGTGGACTCGTTCACGAGCGGGGATTATACTGCTTTATTTGAAAGTAGGCCGTCTGTGAGGTAGAATCCAGCCCATGCTTGAAATCACTGTTTACCTGCGCCGCTGGCTGCCCGCCATTCTGATAATGGCAACGATCTTTGTTTTTTCGTCCATCCCCTCGTCTGAGCTGCCGGACTTTGCCCGGGCGGACTTGTTCATCAAGAAGGGCGGACACATGCTCGGCTATGGCCTGTTGACGCTGGCCTATCTGCGGGGGTTGTGCGCTGCCTGCCCTCCCGCAAGGACATCCCGTAAGAGCATCGGGACGATGTCGGGACGATGTGGCGGTCAGGCCAGGGAGCGCAGCGACCGCCTGCACCCCGAAGGGGCGAAGGTGAGCATAGTCGCAGCCTGGCTGCTGGCCGTCCTCTACGCCTCCGGTGACGAATTCCACCAGTCCTTCGTCGCCGGGCGTCATGCCTCTCTGGTGGACGTTGGTGTTGATGCACTCGGCGCGGCGATTGCGCTGGCGATTTGGGGCTGGCTTTCCCGGCGAGGACGGTAATAATATTTCCCTTTGTGTTTAAACCCAGAGCAGGTCTTTTACTCAAACTCCAGCTCAAACTCCTCGTCCTCACTCCATTCTTCCATCTGCTCGATCTCGATATCGTCGAAGAGTCTTGCTTGACGGGCGGCAACGCGATAACGCTTGACCAGTTCGAGCAATGCCAGGAAAGTCACCACCACCTCCAGACGGGTTGGTTGGTGTCCGACTAAAGTTCGGAAGCTGGCCCGTTTCCCCTTTTGCAAGCTCTCTGCGATCAAGGCGATCTTCTCGCGGATGGTGATCTTGGGCGCGCTGATGACCGTCTCCAGCGCCTGCTTCTCCTGCTCCTGGGCGAAGATTGTTTCGGCAGCTTCCAGCAGATCGGCCAGGGTGATATCGCTCAGGTCCAGCCGGCTCTCCACCTTGGGGAGTGGGGCGACGCGCAGGTACGTCCGCAGATCCTTATCCTGGCGCACCTGAAGCAGGTTGGCGATTTCCTTGAAGCGTTTGTAGATGACCAACTGGCGTGCCAGCGCCTCGCCCACATCTTCCTCCCCGGGTTCGCGCACCGGCGGTCTCGGCAGCAGCGCTTCGGATTTGATTTGCAGCAGCCTGGCCGCCACCACCAAAAAGGCCGAGATCTCGCCTGCCGGCACCTGCATCGCGTGGATGTAAGCCAGGTACTGGTCGGTGACCTGGGCCAGCGCCACGGCGGTGATGTCCAATTCAGCATGTTCGATGAGTTGCAGGAGCAAGTCGAGCGGCCCTTCGTACACCGGCACTTTGACGGTGTATCCGCTGGCCGGGCTGCTCTCCTGAACCGCTGGAAGGGGGGTGGTTTCCTGAGCTTGCTGGCCCCTGTCAGGGGGTTGATGGGTCATGTCCATGGCAGGCGGATTATATCATCCTCATTGTCGAGGCGACAGTTCACTGTCGCCCGTCGCCCAGCCTGTTCCCTACCGAGTAGGTGCTGCGCACGGTATAATTCGGTTATGACTACCCCCAAATTGACCCATCTCGATCACGCCGGCCGCGCCCAGATGGTGGACGTAGGCGCCAAGCCGGATAGCGAACGACTGGCTGTCGCGAAGGGTGAAGTCCACATGCGGAAAGAGACATTGGACTTAATTCGCGCCGGAATGTTGAAAAAAGGCGACGTGTTGACTGTGGCCCAGGTTGCCGGTATCAGCGCGGCGAAACGGACCTCGGACCTGATCCCGTTATGTCATCCCTTGCCGCTCACCCAGGTGGAAGTGGATCTCGTCCTGGACGAGGCACTGCCCGGTGTGGTCATCACGGCCAGCGCCAGGACAGTCGGCAGGACCGGCGTTGAAATGGAAGCCCTGACCGCCGTCTCGGTCGCTGCGCTGACGGTCTACGACATGGCCAAGTCCGCCGAAAAAACCATGCGCATCCAAAATATCCGCCTGGTCGAGAAACACGGCGGGCGCAGCGGGGATGTGGTCTTGGAAGGATGAAGGATGAAAAAAGTTAAAGTACTTTTTTTCGCCACACTGCGCGACCGCGCCGGGGCCAAGTCGCTTGAAATTGAAATCCCTGAAGGCGCGACGGTGGGACAACTCAAAGATCAGATTGGCCGCGACCATCCCAATTTGGAACAGTCCATGCAAAGCGTTGTCGTCGCCATCAACCGCGAATTCGCCTTTGATGAAAACGTCATTCCCGAGGATGCCGAAGTGGCCATGTTCCCGCCGGTCAGCGGCGGCTGATTTCATAATCCGTCACCTTCGACCTGCGCCCCAACCACCCAACTACCCAACTACCCAACCACCCAACTCATGAACCTCCCCACTATCTTTGCCATCACCGAAGACGAAATAGACCTCAATGCCCTGCTTGCCAGCCTCACGCTGAATTCGAGCGGCGCGGCGGCAATATTCACCGGCATGGTGCGCGGCGTGACGTCTCGACACGGCTCGACGCAGGCCTCGCGCGGCGAGGCTCACGAGACTGTCTATCTGGAATACGAGGCTTACAAGCCGATGGCCGAAGCCAAGATGAAACAAGTCGCCGATGAAATCCGCGCCCGCTGGCCGGCCATCGAAGGCATCGCCATCCTCCAGCGCGTCGGCCGACTCTACCCGCGCACGCCGACAGTTTTGATAGCCTGCACGGCTGCCCACCGCGATACCGGCGTCTTCGAGGCAGCCCGCTATGGCATTGACCGCCTGAAGGAAATTGTTCCAGTCTGGAAGAAGGAAGTCGGCCCGAATGGAGAAGAATGGGTCGAGGGCGAATATTTTCCGAAACCCGGTGTATGAGACTAAGAGAATCCTCATGACCGACTTCCAATCCTTCAGCAAACGTTTGATCGAGAACCTGGAACGCGTCATAGTTGGCAAGCGGCAAACGGTTGAGCTGATCGTCATCGGTTTGCTGTGCCAGGGTCATGTGTTGATCGAAGATGTGCCCGGCGTGGGCAAGACGGTGCTGGCGCGCAGCCTGGCGAAATCCCTGGGCTGCACTTTCAACCGTTTGCAGTTCACGCCGGATATGCTCCCCAGCGATGTGACCGGCGTCTCGATCTATAACCAGGCCAATCGCAAGTTCGAATTCCGCAAAGGCCCGATCTTTGCCCAGATCGTGCTTGTGGATGAAATCAATCGGACCACACCTAAGACACAAGCCGCATTGCTGGAGGCGATGGAAGAACGCCAGGCCACGGTAGATGGGACGACACACGTCATGCCGAAACCTTTCATGGTCCTGGCGACGCAGAACCCGATTGAATACGAAGGCACCTTCCCGCTCCCCGAAGCACAACTGGATCGCTTCCTGTTGCGCGTCCGGTTGGGCTATCCCAGCCCGACGGACGAGATCGAGGTGCTCGAGCGCCAACAACTGCGCCACCCGATCGAAGATCTGGCCCCGGTCATCAAAGTGAGAGAATTGCTGGAGGCAATGGAGGCGATCAAGAAAATATACGTCTCCACACCGGTCAAGCGCTATATAGTCGAGTTAGTAAATCGCACGCGCCAGAACAATGATGTCTACCTGGGCGCCAGCCCGCGCGGTAGCCCGCCGCTCTTTCGCACCGGACAGGCGCACGCCGCGCTGGCTGGCCGCGATTTTGTCCTGCCGGATGACATTAAGGCGCTGGCAGCGCCAGGCTTGGCCCACCGCATCATCCTCAGCCCGGCGGCGCGCCTGCGCGAACTCAGCCCGGAGCGCCTCGTGACAGAGATTCTAGAAAACCTGCCTGTCCCAGGCGGGGATTACGAGGCACCCTCCCGGTGACACCTGCCAAAGGTATGCGCTGGTTGTTCGTGGCGCTGATCGTGTTCGGCCTGTTGGGTTGGATCGTGGACGGTTCGGTGCTATATGCGCGTCTGGCTTACGTGGGCATGATGCTCATCGCCGGGACCTATTTATGGTCATTGATATCCATGCGCGGCGTGCATCTCACCCGCCGGGTGCGCACCCTGCGTGCAAGCATGGGCGATCTTTTTGAAGAACGTTTTGAAGTCAGAAACGCGGTCCGGCAAACGTGCGCCTGGTTGGAAATTGACAACCAGTCCCCTTTGCCTTTGGCGGAAGGTTCCCATCTGCTGACCAATATTGGCGGGCGGCAGAAGCGCTCGTTTACAGCCCGCACCTGGCTGACGCGGCGGGGCGCCTTTCCGCTCGGCCCGACCGTGCTTACTTCCGGCGATCCATTTGGATTATTCAGCGTCCAGAAACATATACCCGCGGAAGATATGCTGGTCGTTTTGCCAATGATGGTTCCCATATCGGCTTTTCCAATTCCTCCTGGTCTGCTGCCCGGCGGGAAGGCTATTCGCCAAAAAACCCTGGACGTGACCCCTCACGCGGCTGGTGTACGGGAATATGTGCCGGGCGACCCGATGAAGCGCATCCACTGGCCGACCACGGCCCGGCGTCAACGATTGATGGTAAAGGAATTCGAACAAGACCCGCAGGCTGAGATATGGCTTTTTTTGGACGCCCAGCGCGGAATCCACTCAAAACTGCCTCAACATGAAATTCAGCCCATTGGCGAGTTCTGGTGGTTGAAAAAACGTGTCCAAATCAAACTCCCAGAGGAGAGCTTTGAATATGCTGTCAGCGTCACAGCCTCCTTGGCGCGACACTTTCTCGCCGATCGACGCGTCGTGGGATTATCTTGCGCAGGCGGTAAATTTACCGTCGTACCGGCTGAGCGCGGCGAGCGACAGATTGGAAAAATCCTGGAAACCCTGGCATTCATCCAGGCTGAAGGCAATCTGCCTCTGCTCGGATTGGTCACCATGCAGGCCAAATTGTTGCCCATTGGAAGCAGCGTGATCCTGGTCACGCCCTCGATCCAATCCGATATTTTATTGGCGATTGAAAACCTGAAGCGCTGGAATCTTCGTCCGATGGTAGTCATGTTGCAAGCAGAAACATTTGGTGGCAGGCAAGGAGATACGACCATCGTCGAAGCCTTGCTAAATCGGAATATTCCCGTTTGCCAGATCGGCTGTGGTGACGATCTTGGCCGCGCGTTGGCGCAGACCGCCGCCTATTTCCAGAGACCGGTTTTCCCCAATCCGGCTGCCTGGGTGATATAGTATTATCGCCTGACATTTGTATCAAGCGCGCAAACCTTTTGGAACCGCGAAGAAACGAAGAGCGCGAAGGGAGACTAACTTCGCGAAGGCGTACCGAGTAGGTGCTGCGCATAAAACTTCGCGGCCTTCGCATCTTCGCGGTGAATCTTTTGGTTGTGGCTGGAAACCGCGCTATGATGAGTAACTTCTCAATATGACTCAAACTCCCGTTTACCCTTTGGATCTCAACTTCCTCGAGCGGAAAGGCACGATTGCCGCCTATCTTGTTCCGTGCGCAGCACCTACTCGTTACTCAGGTGGGGCGGTTCTGGTCGAATCCGGTCCCTGCTCCACACTCGAATCGCTCCAGACTAATCTCGACAACCACGGCCTGA
>JBDRTP010000393.1:0-2667 GCA_043823965.1 Chloroflexota bacterium | reverse complement strand
TTCACAGTGACGAGCCGGTCACCTTCGAAGGCAAATACTTCCAGTTGCGCGGCGCGACCCTCCTGCCGCGGCCGGCGCGCCCCGGTGGCCCGCGTATACTCATCGGCGGCAACGGCGAAAAACTCACCCTGCCGCTGGCCGCGAAATATGCCGACGAATGGAATGCCCTCTTCCTGCTGCCGAGGGAATTTACCCGATTGAACACCCGGCTGGATGAGATGCTCGCGGCGAATGGGCGTCTGCCCTCGTCCGTGCGCCGCTCGATGATGACCGGCCTGCGCTTCGGGCGGACGAAAAAGGAACTGGATGGAATATTGGCCGCCGGAAATCAGACGGCGGAAGATTTACGCAGGAAGGGATTGATCGTCGGCGCCGGGGAGGAAGTGAAAAGGCAATTGGCTGAACTGGAAAAGGCCGGTCTCCAGCGCGTCATGCTGCAATGGCTGGAGTTGGATGATCTGGCGGGGCTGGAGGCGCTGGCGAAGGCGGTTTTGTGATTTAGCAAATCCTCGGCAGCAACTCCCCCGCTGGTAAATCCACCACGCGCGTCCCGCCGATGGCGGTTTTCGCCGTCACCAGGGACGGGTATTCGGCAACGACGCGCCCAATGATGCAAGGAACTCCGAGATTTTCAAAATCTCGGAGTTCTGGATTCAACCGGCATACGCTCTGGGGCTGGAAACAACAGTGGGCTGTTTCAGCCGCGAACGGATGGGGGCGAGTTCGCCAACGTCAATATAGATGACCGGGTGATCATTTTTGAGATTCTCCAAAACAAACCGGTTATATCCCGAGTCGCGTTTATCCAGCAGGACTACTTCTGCTCCATTTGGAATTTTCTCCACAAAAGCCGGGTGTTCCGCCAGGTAGCGATTGAATTCAGTGAGAAGTTCGTTGAGTTTTGCACGGTAATATTCGTTCATTTTCTCATCTCGCTTTCGTAACGCGCCCGATAACTTTGCCAGTTTTCCACGATGTCGCGTTGGCCGATGGTCAATATTTCAGCGTTGCTATACAGCGTAAACCATTCTTTCGTTTCAGCGCCGTCAGGATGAAGAATATCCCGATGCGGTTTTCCGTGCGAAGTATCGTATCTGACAATGGGATGCCATTCATCACCGATAAAGGCTTCGGACTGAATCCGAAACTCGGTAATCTGATTACCTTGCCAGGCATGGTAATGGCGATAGCGATTGAGGCGTTCTTGTGGGTCGAGATATATGAGGAATTCGCGTTCGCCCATAATGCCTGTTCCTGGCAAAAGTATAACATAAACCTGCCGCCGATATTTATCAGCAAATCCTCGGCAGCAACTCCTCGGCGGACCTCACCCCCGGCCCCTCTCTTAATAGGAGAGGGGAGTCGGGGCGCTCCTAAAACCTTAGTGCCCCTTTGTGTCCTGATCTGAAAATGTGGGGCGGATTGTCAATCCGCCTTACGTTAGATCGCTAGATCGCTTTTTCGGTAGTGGTATGAAAGTAAGTGATGTGGAGCGGGATGGCATCCCGCTTACCCTTGATTTAGCGGGATAACATCCCGCCCCACGAAGCACATCACTTATTTTGTACCACCACCGCTTTTTCATCCTTCGTGGTGAACCCTGTCCATGATAACTTCGTGGTGAAAACTCAACAAATCCTCGGCCACAACTCCCCCCTGGTAAATCCACCACGCGCGCCATTTTTGTCAGGCGGCGTGATCAATGGCTATCAGGCTCTCGATTTCACGGAGTATGATTTCCAGTTCTGGCGGATTGAAGGATACGACATTTCCATCCGCTTGATGTTTGTGATGCGGAGCGTTTGCCAGATTGGGGAAATGAGGCGAATTGTCGTAACGAAAGACAAGACGGCCATCCGCGCCCTGGTAGTGATAGGTGTACGTTTTCTTGTGCTTTCTTCCCCGCCCGATGAACAATTCGCGAAAATGCAGACTTGACCCGTCGATAAAATTCACGATTGCCCGCAAAAACCACACTTCGCCCCGGTTTTCCACCGAGATGCTCGGTTGGCAGACGAAGGGCAAAGCGTTTAGGAGCGCTTGAACTTTCCTGAGATAAGCCTCAGTCAAGTTTCGCCTCGCGCAGGGACTGCTGCTGACCCTCCAAGTGGTGGAGCGCCTCAAGTTCCATCCACCAATCCAGGTAATCGAGAGATTCTTCGATCTCCCTGGCCTTGAACTTGCGTTCGAAGTCGGCGGATTTCATCCCAAAGCGGGTTTCAAAAGTCTCCAGCGCCTGGCGGGTGCGGGTGAGGGAATGTTCCAGCAGTCTGGCCTCGCGTTCCAGGGCGGAGCGCAGCAAAGGCTTGAACCGTTTTGCGTTTGGGGTGGTGATCGTAACCTGCTGTAACATAAGTATTATCCTTTCGAGGGGGCGCTTTTATTATACAGCAATTTGCGCGGCGTCTTTCAGCAAATCCTTGGCAGCAACTCCCCAGCCGGCAGATCCACCACGCGCGAGCCGCCGATGGCGGTCTTTGCCACCACCAGGCCCTTGTGATCCTCAACAATATGCCCGATGATGGCGGCATCCTTGCCATAGGGATGGGCACGCATGGCAGCCAGCACTGACTCGGCTTGCTCGGCAGCGACGATCGCCACCAGTTTCCCCTCGTTCGCCACGTAAAACGGATCCAGTCCTAGCATCTCGCAGGCCGCGTTCACCTC
>JBDRTP010000392.1:0-3193 GCA_043823965.1 Chloroflexota bacterium | reverse complement strand
ATAATACAACTGTTCACCGAACAAGAAAAAGGAGCGAAATGCCCACTGGTGGCATAAGGGGCTGTAGATTTTATACAGCACTTCCGCAGCGCCGTTCGCGCCGGCTTTCTTGAGCGCGGGGGCCAGAAAAGGAAGCCCAACGTAGAGGAGCAAGAACAGGTTGAAAATCGCCAGATAATGCCGGGAAAGCCAGTATGAAACCCGGTCTGAGCTGGTGATTGTCTGCCCACGCGCCACAGCGCTGCGATAAGCTTTATAGT
The DNA here is from genome assembly GCA_043823965.1 of Chloroflexota bacterium. Classification (GTDB taxonomy): domain Bacteria; phylum Chloroflexota; class Anaerolineae; order Anaerolineales; family Villigracilaceae; genus CG2-30-58-95. Next base: position 2,933 of record JBDRTP010000392.1, on the reverse strand, counting down.
TGCCGACTGCGCAACCATTATCGTCAATCCGCTCCAGATGCGCCTGCCGGTCGCGGGCCGCGCCCAGCGTCTTCTGTAAATCTTGAGGGGTGAACGGCGCTTTCAGCCGGTACGGGCCAACCTCAACAACCGGGATTTCCAATGCGTAAGCAGATAACAAGTCCAGGTCAGAATCAATATCAATCTCCACCAGGCGATGCGGTAATCCATCTTGCAGGGTTTGCAAATCTGCTTTGGCTTGTTCGCAGAGGTGGCACTCTGGGCGGGTGTAGAGGGTGACGGTGAGCATGATCGGAGGTTCCAAGTCGAAGGTCGAAGGCAAAGGTCGAAGGTCGAAGGTCGAAGGCAAAGGTCGAAGGTCGAAGGTCGAAGGCAAAGGTCGAAGGTCGAAGGTTTAAAGCCCGAAATCCACGAAAAAGCCGTAGCGGGCGAGCAATTCGAAGGTGCCCATGAACAGCATCAGTCCAACGATCAGCAGGATAACGCCCATTACGATCTCGACATAGCGCATGGCTTTAGCATATTTGCGCAGGGTGGTGGAGACCCAGCCGATGCCCAACGCGGCGATCAGAAAGGGTATTGCCAGGCCCGCCGAGTAGGCGCTCAACAACTTCGCGCCCAACAGCACCGAGCCGCCGTTCAACGCCAGGGTCAGGATGGCGCCCAATACAGGCCCGATGCACGGCGACCAGCCGGCCGAGAAGAACACGCCCATCAGCGCCGAGGAGAGATAGCCCCATTTGCGATCTACCTGCCGAGTAGGTGCTGCGCACGAGTGGACACGCACGTCATATTCCAGAAACGGAATGCGGAAGACGCCAATCATGTGCAAGCCAAAGATCATCACGATAATGCCGCCAATCTTGGCCAGCCAGGTACGAATATCAAAAAGCAAGCCGCCAAAGGCCGAAGCCGCCACGCCAAGGAAGATAAAGATAACGCTAAAGCCCAATACAAACGCCAGGCCATGCGAAAATGTGACCCAACGATTACCTTGCGTATTTTCACCGCCGGCGGCCCGGCCGCCCAAATAGCCAACGTAGACTGGCACCAGGGAAAAAACGCACGGCGAAAGAAAAGAAGCCAAACCAGCCAGAAATGCCAGACCAATAGTTATGTTGAAAATGTCCATTGTTTCTACCAAAAGCGTTGTTCGACTTTTACACGCGTGCTGCCCGAACGCCAGTCATTCCAGGTCACATCGCCTGGCTCCAGAGGGACAACCGGCATCGTCCAGCGGAAGATCCATTTGGCGTCTTCCGGTTTGCAATTGACGCATCCGTGCGAGCGCGCAAAGCCATATTCATTGTGCCAGTAAGTGGCATGGATTGCGACTCCGCTGCCGACAAAGTAGGTCGTCCAGGAGACGCCGGGGGTATCATATCCTGCCTCTATTGTCCCGACGGCCATGCGCACTGAAATTATTTTGCGCCAGATAGAAAACTCTCCCAGTGGAGTTTCAAGGCCGCGCTTGCCGGTGGATACGCGGCAGAAGTAAACCTCGCGGTTGCCTTCGAAGCATGAAAGGGTCTGGTTGGTCACATCGATGGTAATTGACTTTTCGGCAGGGTCCATCTCTGGCGCGATGGGAGCGGTCTCGTCCCCGGTCAAGGGCCGAAAGGCCGCCGCATCCGCCCAGAAAATATCGCCGTAACTGCCGTAACGTTCGTTGACCCGATAGGCAATCTGGCCGGAATCGCCGGTTTTGATCTGATCTATCCACATCACCTGGCTGTAATACAACCGAACCGGCAAGCCGCTGCCGAGCAAACGTCTCAAGCTCGGTGAACGCGGCGGAGGGTTGTCCAGGTAAATATCCACGTAGGGAACGGTGACTTCCGCCCAAAAGCCTGTCATGCCCTCCGGCATCGCAGTCAACGGCTGGTTGGGCCGGTTGCGGACAGGCTGAAAATAAGGGGCGTATATATACCCTTCGGGAGTCTCCACCCAGCGTTGAATGAGGCGGTTTCGGTCGAGATTATCCGCCGTCACCTCGCGCAGCCAGGGTAAGAGCGTATCTTCATAGATAGATTTGACAGTCGCGCTGCTTCTGTCGGGGCGGGTTTTAATATCAATCTTGCCGCCGGTGAGGTTGCGCCCCAACCGCTCGGCAGCGGGGAATTCGAGAAGCGGCAGGACGCGGCGGAATGGGTCGAGCGCCAGCGTACCGAGGCTGAGGCCGGCCAGCTTGAGGAAATCACGGCGGGAGAGGGAGGGGGGGAGGGGTTGGTGAGACATTGTTTCGTGATGAGTGATGAGTGATGAGTGGTGCGTGGTGCGGGGTGCGTGGGCAAGGATACCCGCAAACCAGTCAATCGTCAACCAGCACCTTAAATTATCATTAAGGAGTAATTGCTCGTCTTGACTAGAAAAATGTCTCCAAACCCTTCAGGCACTCCACGCCGACCTTGTGACCGATCTCGGACTGGCAGTATTCCACTTGCGCCCCGGCCTTTTCAAGCAAGGTAATGGACTGCCGGGCGCGTTCGAGCGGCACCAGTTCGTCCTGTGAGCCGTGGGCGACGAAGACCGGTTTGCCCTCCAGCGGACGCAAACGTATCAGTTCCTCCGCGCCCGCCGGGACGAAGCCAGAGAGCACAGCCAGCCTGCGCACCCGCTGGGGATGGAGCAGCGCTATCGTGCAAGTCAACGCTGCGCCCTGGCTGAAGCCTGCCAAGTCAACCTGCGCCGTGTCCACACCGGTCGAAACAGCCCAATCATCCACGAACTTCAGCAACGACTCCGCCGAGGGGCGGAAATCTTCCAGCGTAGGCCAGGCGCCAAGGACAGCGTTCGTACGCCACGAGTATCCCTGCGGCGCGGGGTATGGAGCGCGAGGGGACAGCATCCAGTAGTCACCCGGGATGCGGGAGGCGAAGAATATCATCGAATTCTCGTCTCCTGTCCAACCATGCAGGAGCAGGAGAAGCCGC
>JBDRTP010000391.1:0-3828 GCA_043823965.1 Chloroflexota bacterium | reverse complement strand
GAACTGGATTTCGGCCAATCCGAAAAACTGGTGCGAATCAACGCTGTCGGCTCAGGGCTGGAAAGACAGGACATCGAATCGGTATTGCCCCATCATCCCGATGGCATCGTCATCCCAAAAATTGAATCGTTGGAGCAAATCCAGTGGGCCAGTGAGATCATCGAAGCAGCGGAACTCTCGCACGGCTGGCCGCTCAACTCCATCCGCATGTTGGTGGGAGTGGAAACCGCCAAAGCTATTCTCAATCTGAAAGAAATCGCCTCGCATCCGCGCCTGGATGCGCTCATCTTCGGCGCGGAGGACTTTGCCGCCGACATCGGCGCGACGCGCACGGCGGAGGCCTGGGAGGTCTTTTACGCGCGCAGCGCGGTGGTCACGGCCGCGGCGGCCTACGGCTTGGGGGCAATTGACATGGTGACGATTGATTTTCAGAACATCGAGAAAATCCGCTCTGAAGCTCTGTTTGGGGCGCGGCTGGGTTATACCGGCAAGCAGATAATTCATCCGAATCAAGTCGCACCGGTGCAGGAGGCCTTCACGCCGGAGAATGAGTCCATTGTCAATGCCAGGCGGCTGGTGGAAGCCTTCGAGGAACACCAAAAGAAAGGCGCAGGCGCATTTGCCCTGGACGGCAAGATGATTGACATGCCGCTGTTGAAAGCCGCGCAAGGTGTGCTGGAGCGGGCAAGGGCGGCAGGGAAAATGGGAACGCGGACTGGAAGTCCGCGATCCAAAAAACGAAGGAACGTGAACTTGAGTCCACCTTGCGAGGAATAGACTCATGAAATCCAAACCCCTCTCCCAAATGGCAGTGATGAACGTAGACGAAGGCGAGGAAATCGCCGGGGGTTGGGCCTCGCCGCACATTCCGCAAGTTGGCATCTACAAGCTGCTTGCCAAGAAGAAAAGGGATGGCTCATTTGAATGGGCGCATTTCGTCCAGCGCGACAATGGCCTGACCGAGCAGGTGCTGCGCAAAGAAAAGGTTTATCGCGGCCAGGTGAAAAGCCGAGAACAACTCGACGAAGTTCTTGAGATCATGAACAAAAACCTGCACAAGTTTTTAGGCGTCACCATGCGAGCGGCTGATTATAACGTCTGCTCATTGGATGGCAAGAAGGCATCACCGACGAAGCACTAATCGGCGACGCTGCGAGCGATCGAGAAAGGAGAAACCTATGACAAGCCAACCATCTATCGGAACCTGCAACCTGTGCGGGAAAGACTTTGCTAAAAATGTCATCTCCCGCCACCTCAAAAAATGCCTGCAAGAGCAGGCTGTCTCTACGGGTGAAAAAATCCAAAAGACATTCTGGATCAACGTCTGGGGAAAGTACCTGCCCGAATATTGGCTGCACCTGGAGATACCCGCCTCAGCGAAGCTGGCGGATCTCGACCAGTTCTTGCGCGACATCTGGCTGGAATGTTGCGGACACTTGAGCGCGTTCAAGATTGGCGGTACCCGCTACGAACTAGACACCGGCATGGTGGATGCCATGTGGAAGGATTTCTTTGGTCCATCACAGCCTCCGCAGAGCATGAACGTCCGGCTGTATAACATTCTAAAGCCCGGTCTCACATTCGGACACGAATACGACTTCGGCACGACCACCGAATTGTCCCTGAAAGTCGTCGCCGAACAGGAAAAACCCGGCCAAAGCAAGGAGATCCGCGTGTTGGCGCGCAACAACACGCCCACCATCCCATGCGCCGTGTGCGGAAAACCGGCCACGCTGGTTTGCTCCCAGTGCATCTATGAGGGGCCGAAAGCCTGGCTGTGCAAAAAGTGCTCCCGGAAACACAAATGCGGCGAGGATGCGTTCCTGCCCGTCGTCAATTCGCCGCGCGTCGGTCAGTGCGGCTACACGGGCGACGCAGAGTTCGATCTCGACTTTTAGCCCACGTGAGGCCGCCGAAGGCGTGCTGGAGCGGGCGCGGGCGGCGGAGAAAAGATGAGCATGTTTGGGATCATCCCTGTCGTCCTCGGCCTGTTTTCAGCGCTGACCTGGGGCGCGGCGGATTTCAGCGGCGGGCTGGCCTCCAGGCACAGCAGCGCTTACGGCGTGGTCATCGGTGGGCAGGCCACCGGGCTGGCGCTGTTGCTCGCGCTGGTCAACCTGACCGGCGAGCCTGTCCCGTCTCTATCCAGTTGGCTCTGGGGCGGCGCGGCCGGGCTGTGCGGCGGAGTCGGTCTGTCCATCCTATACCGCGCCCTGGCGGATGGCCGGATGAGCGTGGCCGCGCCGGTCTCCGCCCTTTCAGCGGCCATCATCCCGGTGCTGGTCGGAACGGGGACGGAGGGACTGCCGGAGCTGTGGACGTTACTCGGTTTCGCGCTGGCGCTGGCGGCCATCTGGCTGATCTCACGCGGCGAAGACGGCGCCGCCATCCGCCTGAAAGAGCTGGTTCTGCCGCTGGCGGCTGGCCTGACCTTCGGCCTGTTTTTTGTCTTCATGCACCAGGCCAGTCGCGTGTCCGTCCTGTGGCCGATTGTCGCCTCGCGGTTGACATCCATCACAAGCCTGATGGTATACGCCCTTGTCAAAAAGCAGCCCTGGCGGCCGAAGCGCGCCCTTTGGCCTCTGGTCGCCCTGAGCGGCGTGCTTGACATCGGAGGCAATAGTTTTTACATTCTCGCTGGGCAAATTGGCCGCATGGACGTGGCCGCCGTGCTCGGCTCGCTCTATCCCGGTTCGACCGTCGCCCTGGCGCGGCTGGTGCTGAAAGAACGCATCGCCCGCATGCAGGCTATCGGCATCCTCCTGGCACTGGCGGCAATTACTCTGATTGCACTATAACCCGAGGAGATAGCATGCCGTTCGATCCTGGCTACGCCGACTTCGTCCAATCCTATCCCACTTACGACACCACCCACGACATTGACGAACTGCGTGATCGTGAATATGCCCGCCTCGACCGGCTCGGTCACATCTACCTGGATTACACCGGCGGCGGGTTGTACGCCGAGTCGCAGATCCACCGGCACCACAAACTGCTCGACGAGAACGTCTTCGGCAACCCGCACTCGTCCAACCCGACCTCGCAGGCCGTGACCCGTCTGATCGAAAGCGCCCGCGAGTACGTTCTGCAATTTTTCAACGCCTCGCCGGAAGAGTACGTTGTCATCTTCACCCAGAACGCCAGCGGCGCCCTCAAGCTGGTCGGCGAATCCTATCCCTTTGGGCAGGGCTGTCACTACCTGCTGACCTTCGACAACCACAACTCGGTCAACGGCATCCGCGAATTCGCCCACGCCAAAGGCGCCGAGGTGACCTACATCCCGGTTGCCCTGCCGGACATGCGCGTGGACGAATCTCAGCTCGATGCGTACCTGGACCGTTCGGCTGAGCGCTCACGGCGAAGCCTCTCGGCCGGCTCCTGTGCGCAGCACTCTTCGAGCAACAACCTGTTCGCTTACCCGGCCCAATCCAACTTCTCGGCCGTGCAGCATCCGCTGGAATGGATCGAACGCGCCCACACCAAAGGCTGGGACGTGCTGCTGGACGCGGCCGCCTTCGTCCCGACCAACCGCCTCGACTTGAGCGCTGTCCAGCCGGACTTCGTGCCGGTCTCGTTCTACAAGATGTTCGGCTACCCGACCGGCATCGGCGCGCTGATCGCCCGCAGGCAGGTGCTTGGCAAGCTGCACCGTCCCTGGTTTGCAGGTGGGACGATCACGGTCGCCTCGGTGCAGGGCGATAAATATTACCTGGCCGAAGGTCACGCCGCCTTCGAGGACGGCACGCTCGACTATCTCAACATCCCGGCCGTCGAGATCGGCCTGAAGCACATCGAACGCATCGGCTACAAGGTGATCCACGAGCGCGT
>JBDRTP010000390.1:0-5232 GCA_043823965.1 Chloroflexota bacterium | reverse complement strand
GATTACGCGAGCAGGGAATTAAAGTCCTTTCGCTCTTCTTCATTGACCGCGTGGACAATTACGCCAAGCAGGATGGATTGATCCGCGTTTTGTTCGAGAAATCCTTCAAGGAACTCAAGTCCAATTCTGAATTCAAAGATGCTGACACCGAAAAAGTTCAAGCCGCCTATTTTGCCTCGCGCAAAACCAAAACAGGCGAAGTCATTTACGAAGACAGCAAGACAGGCGAATCTGAAAAGGATAAAGATGCCTATGACTTGATCATGAAAGACAAGGAACGGCTTATGTCTTTTGAAGAACCTGCCTGTTTTATCTTCTCTCATTCCGCGTTGCGAGAAGGTTGGGACAGCCCCAATGTCTTTCAAATCTGCACGCTCAACCAAACCACATCCGAATTCAAGAAGCGGCAGGAAATCGGGCGCGGCGTGCGTTTGGCGATCAATCAGCAAGGCGATAGAGTCCGTGATGAGCATGTCAATGTGTTGACAGTCATTGCCAATGAAAGTTATGAAGGCTATGTCGCCAAGTATCAAACCGAATTGGAAAAAGAATACGGCACTGGCAATCTCGCGCCCCAACCCGCCAATGCCCGCAAACGCGGCATGGCAACATTACGCAAAGGCTTTGAACTCAAAACTGAATTCAAGGAACTTTGGAATCGCATCAAGCATAAAACACGCTATGCAGTGACCATTGACACACAAAAACTAATTGACAATGTGGTGAAAGAACTTAACGAAGGAACCATTCGCCCACCGCAGATCGTCCTCCGCCGCGCAAGATTGGAAGCCAAAGGCAAAACGTTTTCTGCAATCATGACCGCCGAACGCACCTGGGATGAAGGCTATAAAGTACATTCAATGCCGAATATTACTGATGTAATTACCTCTTTATTGGAACGAACCACCCCGCCAGTCCGATTAACACGAAACACCCTGCTTGAAATATTCAAGCAATCCTCTCCTGCAATCCAGCAAGCCGCACTCAAAAATCCGTTCGAGTTTGCTTCTGTTGCATCCCGAGTCATCAAGAACAAACTTGCTGACCAACTTGTAGAAGGTATCCAGTACGAAAAGATAAACAAATATTACGAAATGACCCAGTTCATGGATATTCCAGGCTGGGAGGATAACCTTGTCCCCTCGCCCCATTCCATCTACGAGCACATTGTTTATGAATCAGACATTGAAAGACAATTCGTCGAAGGGTTGGAACATCGCGACGATGTAAAGTTATACGTCAAACTGCCAGGATGGTTTACCGTTCCCACGCCCATCGGTGAATACAACCCCGATTGGGCAATTGTGCTTGAAAAGAAAAACGAGGACGGCGAAGTGGAAAACGTGCTTTACCTCGTGAGAGAGACCAAAGAAACGCGCAACCTAGATGAATTGCGTCCCGATGAAAAACGTAAGATCATCAGCGGAAAGAAACACTTCAAAGATGCACTCGATGTAGATTATGACGTGATCGTAACTACCAATCAATTGCCATAATGAAAAACGCTCCTCTCGACTCAATCCTCCCCGGCGACTGCACCGAGATCCTCGCTGATCTACCCGAGAACTCGATTGATTTGGTCTTCGCCGACCCGCCGTATAACCTGCAATTGCAAAATGAACTCTATCGCCCCAACATGACCAAAGTGGACGCGGTTGACGCAGGCTGGGATAAATTCAGCAGTTTCGCCGAATACGACGTTTTCACCCGCCAGTGGCTCTCGGCCTGCCGCCGCGTCCTAAAAGAGACCGGCACGCTGTGGGTCATCGGGACGTATCACAATATTTATCGCATCGGGACAATTTTACAGGATCTGGGTTTCTGGATACTCAATGATGTTTTGTGGTTAAAAGACAACCCGATGCCCAACTTCCGCGGCGTACGCTTCACCAACGCCCACGAAACCTTGCTCTGGGCGCAAAAAAAACAGGGCGCAAAATACACCTTTAACCATCATGCCATGAAAGCCCTCAACGATGACCTGCAAATGCGCTCCGACTGGCATCTGCCGATTTGCAGCGGCAGCGAACGCCTGCGCGAAAACGGCGAGAAAGTCCATCCGACGCAGAAGCCGGAAGCCTTGCTTTACCGCGTCATTCTCGCCAGTTCCAATCCGGGTGATATTGTCCTTGACCCTTTCTTTGGCAGCGGCACAACTGGCGCGGTCGCAAAAAAACTGGGCCGCCACTGGATTGGCATCGAGCGCGACGAGAACTACCTCCGAGTGGCCCGCGAGCGGATTGAGGCCATAAAGCCTGCCCCGCTCGAAGCGCTGGACATTCCCAACCCGCGGGACCGGCGCCGGGTCCCGTTTGGCGCGCTGCTCGAAAACGATCTGCTCAAGCCGGGTCAGAGTCTCTATTTTGGGCCGAAGGGCAGCCTGACCGCGATCGTTCTTGCCAGTGGTCATATCCGCTGCGATGGCATAAGCGGCTCGATCCACCAGGTTGGGCGCGCCATCCAGAACGCGCCCTGCAACGGCTGGGAGCACTGGTATTACGAAGACGAAAGCGGCCAGCGAAGGCCGATTGATCACCTACGGGAAACAATACTTGCAGCAACCAGTCAGCAGTTACCAGTGGAGAAAACATGAAGCCCTATCGTTGGCTCATCCTCGGACTCCTCGGCTGTCTGGCCGTCGCTGCCCTGGCCTACTTCTGGACAATGGGCATGATGGATTCGCTCTTTGCCTATCGCTCGCCTCTGAAAGACAATCCACCCGCGGCCGGTCAACCGCTCGGCGAGCCGCTGACGCGCCGCGTGGTCATCGTCCTGATTGACGCCCTGCGCCAGGATACGGCGCTCAAGGCGGATGTCATGCCTTTCCTCGGCGAACTTCGTCAGCAGGGCGCTGCGGCCGCCATGCACAGCCGCCCGCCCTCGTTCTCCGCCCCCGCCTGGACAACTCTCCTCACCGGCGCCTGGCCCGACATCAACGATGGCCAGCCGCTCAACCCGCCCGCCGACGCCCGCGCCTTCACGCAGGATGACATCTTCGCCGCCGCCGACCGCGCCGGCCTGCGCACCGCCGTCTCCGGTTATGGCTGGTTCGAGGGGATGCTCGCCAACAGCGGGATGGACGCCGGTTTCTACACCCCCGGCGAAGACCACGCCGCCGACATCGAAGTGGTGGACGCCGCCCTGCCCTGGCTGAAATCGGGTGATTATCAGTTCATCCTCATTCATCTTGACCAGGTGGACTACGCCGGACATCACGAAGGCGGCCCGCGCGACCCGCGCTGGGATGCCGCAGCCCGGCGCGCCGACGCCCTCCTGGGCGAAATCGTCTCGCACCTGGACCTCGAACAGGATACCGTTATCGTACTCTCCGACCACGGACAGATTGACCGCGGCGGTCACGGCGGACAGGACGCGATTGTGCTGCTCGAGCCGTTTGTGATCGCCGGCAAAGGAGTCAGGCCTGGCGCCTATGCAGATATTGGGCAAATTGATGTCGCCCCGACGATAGCCGCGCTGCTGGGCACGCACATCCCGGCTACGGCGCAGGGCACGGTCTTGAGAGAGATGCTCGTCCTTTCGTCAGCACAGGAGACCCAAATCAGCGCTGCGCTGGTTACTCAAAAAAACCAACTGGTGGATGCCTATCAGGCCGCGATTGGCACAGTTGCCGATCAGCAGCCGCCTGCCAATGCGCTCCCCTCGAATCTGATTGACCAGGCCAGAGCCAAACGACTCGGCCTTGAACGCATCGGGCGCGGTTTGCTGGCTCTCTTTATTCTCGTCATTCCTGCCGTCGCGCTTTACCTCAAGCGCAGCAAAACCGTGCTCTGGCTGCTGATTGGGGGAATCCTGTATGTCCTGGTTTTCAACCTGCGCTATGCCATTTTGGATGGGCGCACCTATTCGCTCAGTTCGGTGGTCAGCCAGAATGACCTTCTAATCTTCAACGCCGTGACTGCGGCGATTGCCATCGGCGTTGCATGGCTGGCGACAATGCTCATTTTGGGTGCCTTCCGCCTTCGTCCACGCCGCGCCGCGCAACTCTCCCTGGCGCAGATCTTTATGGTGCTGTTCCTGCTGGCGATACCGATACTGTGGAGTTACGTCCTCAACGGCGCGATCATCACCTGGACCTTGCCCGATTTTGCCAGTATGTTCATGGGCTTTATTTCGCTGGTACAAAGTCTGATGGTGGCAGCGCTTGGGCTGGTGTTGGCGGGTGTGACTGCGTTGATTGCATGGGCAGTAGCGAGGTTTCGGACCTAACCCCCTGCCCCCTTCCCTGGAAGGGAAGGGGGGACAGTTCGCCACTTCCCCAAACTCCCCTCCCCTTGCAGGGGAGGGGCCGGGGGAGAGGTCCACAGGAGCACTACCATGAATATCATCCTCACCATCAACAGTGTATCTCACGAACTCACCGCCTCCCCCGGCGAATCCCTCCTCTCCGCCCTGCGCCGACTCGGCTACCATGGCGTCAAATTCGGCGATGAGCACGGTCTGACCGGCGCGGACACGGTGCTGCTGGATGGCAAACCGGTCAACGCGGGACTGCTGTTAGCCGCGCAAGCGGAAGGCCACTTTATTGTCACTATCGAGGGACTCGGCGAACACCCCGAACATGGCTGGAAGAAGAGCGAGGGATTGCATCCTATCCAGCAAGCCTTTGTCGAGACCGGCGCCATCCAGTGCGGCTACTGCACTCCAGCGCAAATCCTGGCCGCCAAAGCATTGCTGGATAAAAATCCGAACCCCAGCGAGGCGGAAGTTCGTGAAGCCATCGCCGGTGTGCTGTGCCGTTGCACTGGCTATATAAAACCGGTGCAGGCCATTCTGCGGGCGGCGACGGTGATGAGAAGGGAGGAAGTTGGTAAATTGGTAGATTGGGAAATTGGTAAGTATGAAACAGTAGGTAAACCGGTGCCAAAAGTAGACGCCGTCAAACTGGCCCAGGGCAAACCCGCCTTCGCCGCCGACTTCGAGAAGCGCGGACTGCTGCACGCCAAAGTCCTGCACTCGCCTCACGCCCACGCGCGAATAAATAAGATTGACGCCAGCAAAGCGCGTGCCCTGCCGGGCGTGGCCGCCGTGCTGACCTGGCAGGACATCCCGCGCGTGGTCTACTCGACGGCCGGGCAATCCGACCCCATCCCCGGCCCGCTGGATAGTTTTTCGCTGGATAACAAAGTCCGCTTCGTGGGCGACCGGGTGGCTTTCGTCGCCGCGGAGACGCCCGAAATTGCCGAACAAGCCCTGCGTTTGATTGATGTGGAA
>JBDRTP010000389.1:0-6191 GCA_043823965.1 Chloroflexota bacterium | reverse complement strand
TCCGGGTTGGCCGGATCGGTATCTCCGATCAGGGCGAAGCGGGCATGAATTCCATCTTCGCGAAGCTGGCGGGAGGCGAGAACAAATTCTCTTACGCCTTTCGCCCACAACATGCGAGCCGGCAGGATGACCAGCGGCGTCCCCGCCGGTTCCGGGGAAGGTGAATACTTTTCAATATTCACACCGGAGCTGGGGATCATGGTGACCTGTTTTCCATACACCAATCCATTGCGCGAAAACAGACTCTGATCCTCTGGGTTTTGGAAAATGACCTGCGTACCACTCAGCGCGCGGCGGTAAAATCCCTTGACCAACCAGCGAAGCAGGCGCACCGGCCACTCATCCCCGATGAACACGTATCCCAGACCGGTGATGGCATTGACGATGCCTTTCACCCCGGCCATTTTTGCCGCTATAGAGCCATACAGCACGCACTTGACCGTAAAATGGTGGGCGAGATCGGGCCGTTCGCAGGAATACAAGCGGGTCAAACGCCAGAGCGTTATCAGTTCCGAGAACGGGTTCATTCCCCGGCGGGAGAGTGGGAAAGAAATCCAGCGAAAGCCAGCCCCTACCAGGCGAGGGCCATATTCCCCCGGCGGAGAGAGCAGCACCACAGCATGACCCTTTTCGCGTAATGCCTGGGCCAGTGGAAGACGGAAGTTGTAAAGGTACCAGTCGGTATTGGCAAATAGAAGAACCTTCACAGGGTAGTCCATAGCGCGGCCTCCAGCCGCAACCAAACGGGCTGTCATTGCGAGGAGCGTTCTTTCCTGCACCGAACGCAGGACGATGTGCGACGAAGCAATCCCCTCGCAGGCCAGGAGATTGCTTCGCACAAAACGCTCGCAATGACAGGCTTCATAGCATTCTCGCGTTCAAGGCAAATGTTGCACGGTAATACTATATCAGTGCTGCGCCTCGAGCCAGGCTTGAAAGATCAATATATCCCAAAGATGGTATTGCCAGTTGCGCTTCTGGGAAATGTGTTCAGCCCATTTCTGGCGGATCGGTTGGGGGTCAAAGAAACCTTCCCGCCGCAACCTCGCCTCATCCAGGAGCGCCTCCGCCCAGCCGCGCAGCGGGCCGCGCAGCCAGGCGTCAATCGGCACGCCGAATCCCATTTTGGGGCGCTCGATCAACTCTGGCGGCACGTAACGATAAAGCACCTGCCGCAGGATCCATTTGCTTTGCCCGTTCTGAATCTTCATCGACAACGGCAACCGCCAGGCAAATTCCACCACCCGGTGGTCGTCCAGATAGGGAACACGCGATTCCAGGCTGACGCCCATGCTGGCGCGGTCCACTTTGGCGAGAATGTCATCCGGCAAATACGTGACCAGGTCGAGGTACATCATCCGCCGGGTGAAATCAGATAAAGAGGCCCAACGAGTGTGGTCGGTGAGGATGGTGGGAGGCTCTTCGGCATCGAGAACGACCGAGGCCGGTTCCTTCCAATGGGAGACCAATCCATGATAAATCGCCTCGGGCGTTTCGGCGGCAATGATCTCTGCCAGTTTATGGATTTTATCTCCGGCAGAGGAATAATGCAGCCGCGCCGGCAGCAGGGAATTCATTCGCTGAAAAAGCCCATCCCAACGCTGAGGCGGGTAACGGGTCAGGGCTTGTGCTGCCCGCGCCCGCAGTGAAACAGGCAGCCAGCCGAGGCCTTTCCAGAGATTGAGTCCCCAGTAGTAACGGTTGTAGCCTCCGAACAGTTCATCGCCTCCATCGCCGGAAAGGCTGACCGTGACGTGCCGGCGCGCCAGTTCAGCCACAAGGAATGTGGGAATCTGCGATGAATCGGCAAAAGGCTCGTCGTAGAGGCTGGGCAGGCGAGGGATGACCGCCCGCGTTTCTTCGGGGGTCACGTATAACTCGGTGTGCTGCGTGCCGAGGTGCCGCGCCACCTCGCGGGCGTGATGGGCTTCGTCATAACCGGCCTCGTGGAAGCCAATGGTGAACGTCCGTACCGGCTGGGCGCTCTGGGCTTGCATGAGCGCCACGATGGTAGAGGAGTCAACCCCGCCGGAGAGGAATGCTCCCAGCGGCACATCGGCGATCATGCGCAGGCGAACGGATTCACGAAGCAGAGAATCTAGTTCAAATATTGCTTCCCGGGCCGTGCCCCGAAAAGGCCGGGCCGCCCCCTCTTCCACGATGCTCTTGGCAGACCAGTAAGGTCGCGGGGCAATATCCGTTGACGGAGTATCACGGCCAATGGTCAGAATGCTGCCGGGAAGCAATTTGTGGATGCCCCGGTAAATCGAATATGGGGTGGGAATGTAGTTGTGGCGCAGGTAGAGCGCCAGCGCGTCCCGGTCAATCTCACCGCGCCAGGCCGGATGGGCGCGCAAAGCCTTGAGTTCCGAGCCGAAAAGAAAAACGTCCCCCATCCAGCCGTAGTAGAGGGGTTTGATGCCTATTCGATCCCGGATGAGTGTGAGCGCCCGCTCCCGCCGATCCCACAGGGCGATGGCGAACATGCCGTTGAACCGTTTGACCGCTGATTCAATCCCCCATTGGCCAAGAGCTGCCAGCATCACCTCGGTATCGGAGTGGCCGCGAAAGGCTTGTCCGAGCCTTTTCAACTCGTCGCGCAACTCGCTGAAGTTGTATACCTCGCCGTTGAAAACCATGACATAGCGCTCATCCGCAGAGAGCATGGGTTGGTGACCAGCAGGGGAAAGGTCGAGGATAGCCAGGCGGCGGAAACCCAGCGCAATGCCGGCTTCAGCATCCACCCATTCGCCGCTATCGTCTGGCCCGCGGTGACGGATTTGTTCCATCATGCGCGCAACGGTCAATTGGAGCGAGGCGCGGTCTGGATTTTCGGAAAGGTCTAAGAAGCCGGTGATTCCGCACATGAGACGATTATACCCGCTCAAGCGGTTCGGGCAATTTCTGTGTACAGCGTTTCGTACCGTTTGGCAATCTGGTTGAGTTTTCGCGCTCTACCCGCGCATGTCGTCGAAGATTTCATCAATCACTTGCGCAAAAGTTGGCGCTGGCGCAGGAAAGATGTCCACCGCGGTGTGTTTGTGTTCTGCCTGGGGGAGAAGGGGGCGATGGGCAGCGTTGTCGTAACGAAAAACCAGGGCCTTTTTGGAATCCTGGTAGTGATAGGCGTACATCAACCTGGGTTCAGATTGGGTCAGATCGACAAACTCGCGGAAGTACAATTCGGAATCATCTTCAAAAGCCAGGATACCGGAAATGAAGCCGCGAAGCATGGATCGCTGGTCTACCTGCAAGTTGACCACGCGGGCCTGACCAGAGGCCAGGAGCGTGTCTATCAGATGCGTGATGGCCTTTGCGTATTCAGGGAAGCTGGTAGTGGGCATGTTCCAGCTCCCCTAATTCATCTTCCAGCCCGGCCAGTAATTTGGCTTCACCGGCCCACTCCACATATTCCAGATCGCCCCCGGCTAAATCCTCAGCAGTCATTTTTTTTAGGAAGTGAGCGGTTGTCACTTGGTATTGCATTTCGAACTCAGCCAGGTGCCGTCGCGTGCGCTCGACGCTATTCCGCAAACGCACCTTATACAAATCCAAGGCCCGCATTACGCTTTGCGCGGTTTGCTTTCTTGGCATTTCAATCACAAATTGGACGCTCATGGCTTTTTCTCCGGCGGTGAACAAACCAACCCGCTCACTCACTGCCCCAATTATAGCACGTCCTCGAGACCTCCGAGTTCTTAAAGAACTTGGAGGTCTGCAATCTTCTTCAGCCCATGCGCTTCAAGCAATCTCTCGTCTGCCAGAATCTCGCCGGTCAACCCATCCGCCACGATCTGGCTTTCGTCCATTACAACGGCTCTCTGGGATTTGCCTGGTTTCCCCTTGACAAAACGTGTCCGTGATTCGTACCGAGTAGGCCTTCGGCACGGATTGCACCCTGGCCTGCACCAGTGCAGGCAAAAGGTTTTAATCACCGAGTAGGCCTTCGGCGGCGATTCCCATAGAGCCGGTCAGATTCCTTGTGCGACGCTGCCTCTGTAAAAATTTCCAGCAATCGTGGTGCTGCGATTTGCAGACTGTATTCCTGTTCGATTTTCCTGCGCCCCGCCTTCCCCAATTCGTTTCTCATATTGGCGTTCCGAGAGAGCATGACCAGCGCCTGCACCCACTCTGCGTTGCTGGAAGCCAGAAAACCTGTTTTGCCCTGTTCGACGATGCGCGTGTTCACTCCTACAGGTGAGGCAATTACCGGAAGTCCACAGGCCATGTATTGAATTAGCTTGTAGCCGCATTTCCCTTGCTCAAAAGGACCATCCGGCAAAGGCATAATGCCTACGTCAAATGATTGGATGTGCGCGACTTCGCTGTCCTCGCTCCAGGGCAGGACCTCTTTTGCCACGCCCGGGAGCGGATCCTGATCCCCAGAGCCGACCAACACCAGGCGCGCATCGATCTGCTTGCTGGCCTCCTCCAACGCCTCCCGGATCAATCCCAGATAAGGGGCAGTGATCGGAGAGCCGATCCAGCCAATTCGAAATTGTCTGTCCGTCTTCTCGCCAGGCGAGTACTGGTCAACGTCTACTACGCTGGGGAGGTATTCGATCCTGCTCGCCCCGGCACGGCGGGCACGTTCGGCCAGGTAATCATTGCCAACCACGACCGTGGTAGCTTGGCGCATAACAGCGTCAACGCTCTTCCTCAGCAGGGCACGAATCAATGGGTTGTCATGCAAGTCATAGCGGTGGAAAACAGCGTCGTCGTAGTCTGCAACGTATGGAATGCCCCGTCGCGCCAAGAAGCTTTCAGCCCGGGCCGGAAACCAGGGGAATAGTTCCTTTTCAACCCACAAGAGATCAAAGGAGCGGCTATTCATCAACCTCGAAACACGGCTGATGTAAGCCATGACCACTGATAAGACCGACTGGCGTTTCCCGCTGTACAAACTACGAACATAATCGTCACCCAACAAAGGGGCAACCTGGAGTTCCACCCCGCAGGACGTCAGGTATGGGACATATTGATAGAACCGTACGCGGCTGCTGGGGCCAAGTGAGCTGTAACGGGTCAGGGCAAGGAGGCGCATTTTCTATCCCCTTCGTAATTCTCTCAGCAGGCGTGGCAGTGTTCTTACAAACATTCCATAAGCCCACAGGGTTTCGATAAAGTTTTGCCCCGACAGATTGATGAGGCTCCATCCCAGGCGGGTCCAAAATTCTATCCCCAAGGATGTAAGTAAAATACTCCAAGCAGCCGGCATGCCAAAATGCTTTGCGACATAAAGCACCCGGCTGTTCAGCACGTAAGATAATCGCCTGGCCTTTACCTGGTTAGAGGCGCCTCCACCATAGTGGAGAGCTTGGGCATCAGACAGGTAATATCTTTTCCAGCCTGCCCGTTTTGCCCGCTAGGCAAAGTCCAGGTCTTCGAAGTACATAAAAAAACGTTCGTCGAACCCCTTTAATTCCTCGAACACCTTCCGGCGCACGAGGTAAAAAGCCCCTGTAACCTGATCTACTTCCCGACTCTCTCGATGGTCCCAATCAGTCATGAAATGGGACGGGAAACGGCGCGGCCACAGGCGGTCGAGGCCGAGCATTTGATAAAACAGAGAGCCTGGCGTGGGAAAACGAGCCACGTTGCGCTGTATAACCCCATTTTCATCAACGAGTTGGATGCCGAGAGTACCGACTCGCTCATTTCGCTTCCCTTCCAGGAAACGCAACGCTTTCACCAGACTATCCGGAAAGAGCCTGAAATCGGGGTTGAGGAAGAGAATATATTCAGATCTCCCCACTTTCGCCCCCTGGTTACAGGCAAACGCGAAACCTTTATTCTCATGGTTCCTGATCATCGTGAGAGGAAGCGGCAAACCTTTCAGACTGTCCGCCGAACCATCCACCGATGCATTGTCTACCACGACGCACTGGCGCAAGTGGAAAACGGACGCCGGGCTTGCAGGTGAAATGGATTGCAGACAATCCCGCAGTTGAGGTCCAGTGTTCCAGTTGACAATGACGATATCCAGATCAATCATAGCGCGGCTTCCAGCCGCAGGCAAAACATCAACGCAAAGCCGCAAAGGTGCAAAGGCGTAAAGTCATTCTGTTCTATCCTTGCGTCTTGGCGTCTTTGCGTTAAAGATTTGCGCGAATCAGGCAAATGTTGATGGTAATACTTTATTTGCAGGATGGCATGGTCTGTCTGATCTTACGAATGTGGTAACCCAGCAG
>JBDRTP010000388.1:0-3702 GCA_043823965.1 Chloroflexota bacterium | reverse complement strand
CGATATGACCCGTCGTGAGGTGATTTTTCTGGCTCAGCACGAAAAGATCGTTCATTTGGATGACTTGCTGCTTCGCCGGACGATGCTGGCATATTTGGGCCAGTTGACCCGTCCGCTGATCGAGGAACTGGCCGATAGCCTCGGCGATTCGCTGGGCTGGTCAAAGGCGCAAAAAAAGGCCGAGGTTTCGCTTGCGCTCGAGATCCTGCGTGACAGGCATGGGGTTGAAGTCTGACATGTCGGACCTGCCAAACATTCATGGTAGGTGACTGCCCTACTATCATTGCCGAAGGCCTGCTCGGCAGATTGATTTCACTGGGCCGCGCTTTATAAAATTACCGCTCAACATTTGCCTTGTTCGCGCAAATCTTTTGCAGATGTCACTGCGAGGCGCTCTTTGCCGAAGCAGTCTCCTGATATGCGGGGAGATTGCTTCGTCGCAAAGGCTTGTCCTGAGCTTGCGAAGGAACGCTCCTCGCAATGACAGCCCATGTGGTTGCGGCTGGAGGCCGCGCTCTCGAAGGCCGTCACTTGCGCCTCGGAAGCGTGTCCCCTGGTCGTTTTGAACAGCACTTTATAATCGCGCTAGCCACCTGACACTTTGGGAATAGGACGCGGATAAACGCCGATGAACGCGGATATTTTTGAAAAAAGCAGGGTAAAAAAGTACATTTTCCGCGTTTTCCGCGCTCGTCCGCGTCCCATTTTTGAAATTGTCAGGTGGCTAGTAATCGCGCTTTGCCTGGCATTTTTTACATAATGGTAGGGCAGTCCCCTACCATAAACGAGTCAAGGAAGGATTGCAAACGAGTCAAGGAAGGTTTGGAAACGAGTCAAGGATGGATGATGAACGAGTCAAGGAAGGTTTAAAAAGCCTCCCGCAGGGCTTTCCCTGCGGGAGGCTGCTTGCGGGAAAGTTATGCTTTTTCAAACTCGATGGCGGCCAGCACCTTCTTGAATTCCTTGCCGGGGTTGAAACGCGGCAACAGGGTCTTGATCTGCGTGGCGCGCACAGCTTCGGCGGTATCGGCCCCTTCGGCATTGGCCTTCAGCCAGAAATTACCGAAATCGCCCAGTTTCACGATGTTGCCCTTGCTCAATTCCTTCGGGATGATGTTCAGCAGGGCCTCCAGGACGGCCATCGTGTCGGTGCTGCTCACGGTGGAGATGGTGCTGATCTCCTTGGCCAGTTCGCGCAGGGTCATGCGCCCGCCGGATTTGATGGACGGGTAGAATTTCTTGGGGGCTTCGGCGTTGGCAGGGTTGCCCCGTTTCACAACGTTGAATTTGACGGTCATATCATTCCTCCTCGAATTGTGTATAGATGATGGGGTCTGCTGATTGCGGCAGTACACCCCTGTGATAGTTCAAATTGTATAGCCTACGGAAGAATAAGTCAACACCTTTTTGGAATCAAGATAACGGCAAGTGTTAGCGGCGGGCAGGGGACTTGGCGGAACAAACCACCAGACGCCGAAAACGCCGAAGGGGACGAATCCCTTTGGTCAGGGGCGTTGCCCCTGACCGTCCGCCTGCACGCTTTGTTGGCTTGCTCTTTGCTTTACACGATTTCCCGAATATCGGAATATAACTTTGGTCGTGCGTTTTGGCGTAATCGAAACTTTGTGCCGTGATTATGACCTGTGCGAGCGTCAAAATCTACAAGTACATTACCTTCAACAAGTGCCGTGATGAAATTATCAACGCTAAAGCCTCGTAAAATCAAAATACGATTGTAATGGAAAAATTCCTTGTCGCCATCTTTCATCACTTCAGCTTCAACGTAGAAAGTGTTAAGCAGTTTTGTGCCTGCTTTGTGATGTAAATCATCAAATCCCCAATACGGTTGCGGGTTCAATTCGCCTAAACCAACACGCTTTTTGACCGTTTCCAACCATTCTGCATGTCGAGAATCTACTTTGCTGGCGTTGAAAGAAATTAAAACTTTCCGATTGTCTTTGTCAATTTCTACCTTGAAACCCCTATCACTTCTTTCAAGCCCGTGAATTGTTTGGCGGAAACTCATTTCATCAGCAGGATAATCTATACCTGCAAGTTCATGCTTCCAGCCATATTTGGGCAAAAGCATTTTTGGCACAAACTTCAAGGCTCGTGGAGATGGCTCCATGTGAAAAAGCGTAGTTAAGGCCGCTGATTCTGCTCTTTGACATTTCAATTCCCATTCGGCGGCATTTGGTATCGGCAAGTTATTTTCTTGGATGCCAAGAAGGTCCTCAAGCGTATTGCCAATACCTCCAACATTTCCCGGGCGAGCGTTTGGTATCCAACCACGGTTTTTTATTTCTTGCAAAGCGGCGATGAGTGATTCTTTGGTATAAGTTTTCATGATGATTCAGCCGGTCTCCAAAAGTCGAGCAAATATTCAAAGGTTGTACCCATTGTGATGTAGTTACTTGGGAAGCCAAAGATGCCAATATTGTTAACTATATTTGTTCTATCCCAAATAATCGTATTGCGAAGTTCATAACCACGTTGACGTAACTCATTGATAAGGGATACGTGAATAGTTATTCTTTCATTTTCCCACCACATATCCGGCACATTGATTACGCAGTGACCTTTTGGATGAAGTAATGGCAATAATCCTTCAAAAATATCGCCCATTGCACGAGTGTACTCATCCAAAGCCATTGTTCCCAAATCTCTTGGGTCTTGGGAATATTGTTCTACTTTATGAAGTTGTTCGTTATTTCTATCTCGCCTGGATTTATTTTTACGTTTGCGATTCAAAAGATTAGCGTAAGGTGGCGAAGTCCATATCAGGCTTACTGAACCCGGCTCTAAATAATTGGGGATGTGCAAAGCGTCATCTTGAATAGCCACTTGTTGAGCCTGATTAAATAAGTTATTACTCGCAAGTCGCTTGACGCATAACTCAACATATTTTTCTTGAAGGTCAAAACCTACAGCATTTCTATTCAAATCTTGGGCGGCTACAAGTGAAGTACCACTTCCTACAAACGGGTCAAGCACTAACTCGCCATCGTGAGTAAAAAGGCTGATTACCTTTTTTGCTAACGAAATAGGAAATGTAGCCGGATGTAAATTTTTATCTCGAATGTCTCGGCTCTCATAGAAAAATTGCCAAACACCGATTTGACTTTTGAGCCATTCTTTACCGCTCAAGCAATTCAAATTATTCGGAGCGCATGAACACGTCCGATTTGTACCTATGGCAATCTTTGTTCGGTAATATTCGGTTATTTCTCTAATGGAACGGGGTAAGATAATTTCAGTAGGTTCAGTGGTCATGTTGTTGTTTTCTCCGGTCTTGATTCTACCCTATATCGCCAAATAACTATAAAAAGCGGCTATGTTGCGCCAAGTGCAAGCGTCGCGGTAGGGAGGGCAGTTACCCGCCCTCCCCCCGCACAAATCCCGGCGTGCGGAACTATCGCACCGGGCTTTTCAGAGATACTCGCTTCCGTATGATAACCTGTTCGGCTACCAATTGCTTGTTTCCCGCAGTGAGGTTAGCACAGTTTGTTCGGCCCTGCATGTCCGATTTGTGTTTCCTTTGCGAGTTGCGTATCCCTGTCAGCTCCTTCCCCATGTGAACAGCGTTACTGTCTCAGAGTACTACGAGCTGATCCGACCCCCGATTGTCATCGGCTTTCCTACTTGATGTTTCGGTTCGCCTACCCGCTCATCTTGCGGCGGGAACATATCGGGTCTCCCAAG
>JBDRTP010000387.1:0-2357 GCA_043823965.1 Chloroflexota bacterium | reverse complement strand
ATCCGAGGTCTGGAACGAGCCGCGCTCGGCCTGGGAAGCGCGCTTCCTCGGCTTGGGCAATGTCGTCGAGGGTGTTGTCAGGTCGAACGCTGGAAAGTTGACCGTCGAAACCCCAGCCGGCGTTTTCGGGCTGGGCTGTGGACATGCGCGCCGGGCCGGGGAAAAAGTAAATTTACTGCTACGCCCCTCCGGGGTCCGGTTAGCGGCGGCCGGGAATCTGCGTGGGGTGGTGGTAGACGCTGTCTTTCACCAGGATAAGTTCAAGGTCACGCTCGAAAACGGCCTGTATTTCTATCTCCCTGAGGCCCCGCAAGTGGGCGAGGAAATCCGCCTGCGTGTGCTGGAGTCTGGGATACAATGCCTTGCAAATGACGATTTTATCGGCCTTGGTTGCTGAGCACGACCGTTCACGGTCGGCGGAGCAGCCCGATTCATCAGGCTTGGTTGCTGATCGCGACCGTTCCGCTGACCGACCGCGAAGGCTCCTGGCCGCGTTCGCTGGTGACTTTGCCCAGCGATGTGCGTGAAGCGGAAAGCAAGGTATGCCCATCTTCTGCTATAATTAATTCATACGAGGAGAGCAAACATGAATATCAAAGAACTGCTTCAAGACATTCACGGATTGAACAAGCGCATGCAAGAACTCGAGAAAAAGTACAGCATGTTATCCGAGGATATGTTTACCCTTTACCGGCTGGGCGAGTTAGAGCAAAGCCAGGATTTGATTCGCTGGGTCGGATACTACGAGTTGCGACAGGAACGCCAACGTTCTTATACCTCCCTCTTGCGAGAACGATTGCTCAACCTGCGCAGCGCCTCGGCTGGTACGCCAATGCCGCTTCACCCTGTAGTCTGACCACATCCGAGGCGAGCATGCTCCCAAGTTTCGAGGAATACTGCCGGCTGATTGCCCGCTTACCTGACCAATACGCTTCTATACAGTCTTCCACACTCACGGCATATACAATTGGCCCAATATCAGCAGAAATCGAAGGAAAAGTTATTTTCGAAGCCGGTTATGCGCTCGATATTTGGGAATTGATCGATCTCGCTAACGCTACTATCCGCAGCTACAGCTACGAGTTAGACCACAACGGTGAACGCGTCTGGTGGTATGACCCGACAGAACACCCACGGGATGTATCATTGCAAAGCTCCTCCCCTCATCACAAGCACATCCAGCCAGATATAAAGCATCACCGCATCCCTGCTCCAGAACTCTCGTTCACGCGCCCGAACATCCCCATCCTAATCGAATCCATCGAACAACTCTTAAAAAGCAAATAATGGGTGAACCGTCAGAACCCCGGTTTCTTCGAGAAACCGGGGTTCTTGCTGGTTAAATCGAGGCTGCCAGCGCGGGGGAGATGAAGGTAATCCCTAACTCTTGCAGGATGTCTGGCCCGAAGGAGATGGTCAAACCAATCAAGCCGACACAACAGCAGCACAGCACCACAATGACCACGATGGCGATGATCAGCCCGGTGTTGCTTTTCCTCGGAGGCGGGGGAGTGGCAGAGAATTCGTCCATAATTAGTAACTAGAGCCCAGGAAGGGGATGGACAGGCCAAAGCCCAATAGCGGCAGGATCACCAGCACGCAGATCAAGCACACGCTCAGGACGATGCTCAAATAGCCCAGGACAAGCCCGAACGTTGCCATGCCGCCGCCGGTGACTGTGCCGCCGCTTTTATTGATCTCGCTCTTCGCCATGTGGCCGGTGATGATGGCAACGATGGAACCCAGGAAAGGCAGGACGGTCCAGCCGGCGATGCCGGCAATCAGGCTGACCAGGGCCATGGTGCTGCTGCGGGTAATTGGAGGCATAGCCTGATAGGGAGGGGGAACGGGTGGAGGTGTGTAGCTAGACATATTGGCTCCTTTGGATATAGAGATATACACTCTATTTTACACGAGATGCGGCATTAGCGCGCCGCCACAACCAGATGATAAAGGCCAGCGCCAGGCAGATGAAAGCGCCGACCAGGATTGGGATTACCACAGCCAGAATTGAGAGGAGGGTTGCAATGAAGTCTTCTGCCATGCTGACCGGCACGTTGGCTGCACCTCCAGTCGTGGCGGTGACAGCTGGCCGCAGCGCGGCGGCTTTGACGACATGCACGCTCCCGGCGATGAGCAAGCCGCAGGCCAATGCCAGCACCGGATTAACGTCGCTGATCACCCTGGCGCTGGCCGCGAAGACGATCGCGCCGGCCGCCGGCCGGATGATTGTCTGGAGGATGTCGTTGACGTGATTGACGGCCGGGATTTTATCCGCCAGGAACTCGATGATGACCAGCACACCCAACAAGATCAGGATCCACGGGTTCGCCAGGGCGTCCCAAGGGGAATTCAGT
>JBDRTP010000386.1:0-5742 GCA_043823965.1 Chloroflexota bacterium | reverse complement strand
AGTTCGGCGTAAAGTGTGTGAAAGGTAAAAACCTCGACCCCCAGCGCGCCCCCGGCGGCAGCCAGTCGCTGGCGAAACCCGGCAGCCTGGATGCTGTTGGGGACGACCACCATCACCGGCGCGAGCGGCTCGTCTGCGAGTACCTGACGGATGCGCTGGATGGCGGCCTGGGTCTTGCCATGCCCGGCCGGGGCGAGAAGCAGGCGAGGCGGCATAAAACTCAGGCCTGCCAATCTTCCAGCGACAGATCGGGGACACGCTTAAATTCGCGGGTGTTGTGCGTGACCAGGGTGACATTGTGCGCCAGGGCGATGGCGGCAATCAGCAGGTCGTTGGGACCGATGAGCGTGCCTTGTTTTGCCAGAAAGGCACGCAAGCGGCCATATTCCTCGGCAGCAGCGTCATCAAAGGCCAGGGAGAGAAATTGGGACGTGAACCACTGATACCGGGCAAGTGTAACCGTCGGGTTGTCGCTTTTCATTACGCCGTAGAATAATTCCGCCTTGACCACAGAACAAAGTACAACTTCTGAGGGCGGAAGAGACTCCATGCGGCTACGGACACCGGCAGCCCTTCCGTTCAGATAACCGATGCAGGCGTTTGTATCCAGCAAATACGTCATTTCAACTCATCCCGCACTTCATACTCGCCTTGAGATTCCCTGAGAGGAAAATCTGGTACGGAACCAAAAGTCTTCTCGAAAAAGCCTTCCGGCCAGCCCCCTTTTTTGGGAATCGCTTTGGCCTTCCGGCATTTTTTCAGCGGATTGACTACCAATATCACTTCTACGTCCGTATTTGGCAGGCCAATCGGCATTTCCAGTTTCAGGATTCCGTCTTTTCCAATTCGTGAATGTAAAGTCAGGCTTTGCATTTTGATTTTCTCCTATAAACTTTCTTTCACCACTTGCTCTTGCGCCAGTGTTAGCAAATCACGCACCGATTCTAGCAAGGATTGTCCGCTTTGCGCGGAGAGAGGCGGGGTATCTTCGCCATCTTCACTCTTCGAGTACTCCGCGAGAGGCGCAGTCAGGTCGCGGACTTGGGCCAGGCGTTGCGATAACTCTGCGGGCAGATGGCCGCGCTCGACGAGTTTGGCCTGGATGAGGCGCGGGAAGGGCAGGTCGGCGGCGGGGTCGCGGTCGGCATGGAGGGCGAGGAGGGAGGTCAGTCCCCAGCCGAGGGCTTCGCGCAGGGGGCGGGTCATCTCTTCGGGGAAGCCACCCTTGAACAGAACGTCGGCCAGGGCGAGGCGTTTCCCGGCAGGAATAAGGCGCGCAACCAATTGGCCGCCATGCTTGAAAACCACCTCTTTGCCAGAGGCAACCTGGGTAAGTAATTCCTTCAGTTTTTGGTCGGTCTTTTGCACGTCAACGATAATCGTGGTCATCGGAATCTCCTTACATTTTATGACCAAATTGTATCACTTTTAATTTCCCAATCAATTCCTGGCGCTATCTCATCCGACCTTTCAAAAGCGGGCGAGTTTCCTCGCCCGCTTCATCCCGCGCAGCGATCATTCAGCCTTCATCCTTCTCCTAACACTCACTATACGCACAGGCGTAACACTTTCGACATCCCTCCTCATTCACGACCGCGGCCTCGCCGCACTCGGGACACAGGTCGCCGATCTTCTGGGTCGGCGGGTTGGCGGCCATCTGACAGTGACCGTATTATACGATTCGTTGTACAATCAGGTAAAGGGACAAACCACATGCCACTTACCCCGCAGGATTTCGTCAGCAAATGGAAACGCGCCGAAGCGCGCGAACGCCAATCGGTGCAGGAACATTTCCTTGACTTGTGCCAACTGATGGGGCACGAATCGCCCATGCAGTCCGACCCGTCCGGCACGCGCTTTGCCTTTGAAATGGGCGCGGCCAAGACCAGCGGCGGGACGGGCTGGGCAGATGTTGCCAAACTCGGCTATTTTGGTTGGGAATACAAAAGCAAGGATTCTGACCTCGACAAAGCCTACAGCCAACTTTTGCATTATCGCGATGCGCTTCGCAACCCGCCCCTCTTAATCGTTTCCGATATCAACAATATTATCATCCGCACGAATTACACCAACCTGCCCACGCGCACAATTGTGTTGGCTCTCGACGACTTGCTGACCGCCGAAGGACTCAAGACGCTCAAGACGGTGTTCTTCAACCCCGAAGAACTCAAGCCACACCTGACCGTTGAAAGCGTGACGCAGGAAGCCGCGCAGAAATTTTCGACGCTGGCAAATGTCTTACGCAAGTATGGCAAGAATCCGGGGCAAGTCGCGCACTTCTTAATTCGTTTATTGTTCTGCCTGTTCGCAGAAGATATTAGACTTCTGCCCGACAAATTGTTCCCGCGCCTGCTTGAACAAACTCACCGCAACGCAAAGGATTTTGCCGAAGTCCTGCGCCAGTTGTTCCGCGCCATGAACACGGGCGGATATTTCGGCGCGGACAAAATCCTGCATTTCAACGGCGGCCTGTTCGACGACGACCGCGTCCTGCAACTGGACAGCGACGCAATGGACATCATCGCGGGCATCGACGCGCTGGATTGGGCGGCCATCAAACCCTCCATCTTCGGCACGCTCTTCGAACGAGGTCTTGACCCGTCCAAGCGTTCGCAACTCGGCGCGCATTACACAGGCGAAGAAGATATTCTCTTGATCGTGGAGCCTGTCTTGATGACGCCGCTGAGAAAAGAATGGGGAGAGATAAAAGATGAAATCGGAAAGATGAAAGATGAAGAAGGCAAGGAAAGAGGAAAGAAGAAAGAAGGAATTCGGAAAAAGATCAGCGACACCTTACGCGCGTTCGCGGATAAGATCGCGGCGATAACGGTTTTAGACCCCGCCTGCGGAAGCGGAAATTTTTTGTACGTTGCCTTGCGCCTCCTGCTTGACTTGCAAAACGATGTCATCAACTTCTCGGACGAAATGGGCGCGGGCAGATTCTTTGTGACCGTCACGCCGCAACAAGTATTCGGCATCGAGATCAACGAATACGCCCACGAACTGGCGCAAATGACCATCCAGATCGGATACATTCAGTGGCTGAGGGATAACGGTTATGGCCTGCCAAGCGAACCGATTCTCAAGCCCATGCAGAATATTCGGCAGATGGATGCGATACTCGCATACGAAACCCCCTCCGCCTTCGGCACCTCCCCCAAATCCGACAAGAGGATTTTTGTTCGCAACCATACTTCCACTGTCGGATTTGGGGGAGGACGGGAGGGGGTGTTTGAGCCCGAATGGCCTGCCGTGGATGTCATCATCGGCAATCCGCCGTTTTTAGGTAACAGAAAAATGCGCCCAGAGTTGGGCATTGAATACTGTGATGCACTACTTAAGGTCTATGGCGACAGAATTGAAGGAATGCCTGATTTAGTTTGCTCGTTGTGTTATGCTAAAAGGCGACACCTTTTAGCATAACACAACGCTCTCTGGAAAGTTTGTCACTAACTTTATTTTGAGCAAAGATCCTTTTTCAACATTCTCTAGAGTTCCTTCCTCCGTTCCCCTTTGCATTAGCTGAAAATCAACATAGTCAAAAGCGACAAAGTCACCGTCGTTGCTCAAAAATTCTAGACAAGCAATGAAATGGTGGTCGGTTGGCAATGACTTACCCACAAGAGTCGCGTTTACAATCTCAGTCCCAAAGACAGTCTTTAGCAAGTCGGGCATCTCAACTGATTTAATATAGTCTGCGGGTATAGAAAATTCGGAGCCCGTTGCAATATGTCTTTCCAATTCATTACGTTTGGAAATTCCTTCTGGAGTCTCCGGGAATTCAAACGAAAAATGAATATCGAGTGGTTTTTCTTTACTTGCTCCCTCAAATTTCTCCTTCATCCCAATTTTAATTTCTTTTCCATCAAGTAATACTTCAGGCTGATAATGAGTGTCAAATTCATTAAGTGCTGATTGTATATCTTCCATTTTTCCCCAAATCACATGATTACCCAAATGCTGTTCAACTAATCCCCATAAAGTATCACCGTCTATAAATTTTACATGGCGCTCGTAATTTGATGACTTAATAATTGATTTTATTGCATCTGCGCCTTGCTTTGTTATTTCTTTGTTTGTAACCACCCAACAAATATGAACATTCAAAATTTCAGCAGTGACAGGGGCAACAAAGGAAGAACCAAACGCTTGTTGAATTTGGGTCGCCACCTCCCCTGCCGTACCTTTTGCACCTTTAGCCTGTCCCGTGATCTTTTGTGATTTGACAACAAGGGCATAATTTAATCGGGCTTTTACCTCATCCTCTTTCCAGCAAACAATATCTTTCCCTTTTTCCCCTTCACCACCATGATAATACGCTACATGATTAAACTTCATGGCGCGCAAAAGTGGCACTAAAACTTGCTTACAAAGCTGATCTTCTTTCATTTTCACCAAATCTGCTTTTGTCAACATCAGCAAACCGCCTTTGTTCCACCAGCAGATTATCTGCTGGTGGAACACTGATTCATCCTAGCACTCACTAAACCCACAAGCGTAACACTTGCGGCAACCTTCTTCATTCACCACCGCGGTCTCGCCGCACTCGGGACACAGGTTGTCTTTCATGGCTGTCGCTTATCTCAGCAGTAATCGCAACAACTCGCGTTGTTCTTCGAGAAGTTTTCGTTGTTCGTCCATGACAAGGATTAGTTGAGAATCCAATTGCTCCAAAAGTTGAATCACTTCCTGATAGCGGGTTAGCAAGCGAACTTCCTCAGACTGTTGTTTTTTCTGCAAACGATATGCTACAAGCGGCGGTCGGTTCAATCGAAGGCGCTTTATAGTGAAAGCGCCCGTCGCGGTGATGGAGTGCATGGTTCCGTCATCCAATTCAAAAAAATGCCGCGCGGCTGGCTCACTGCGGGGATTCCAAAGCGAAGGCTCGCCTGGATTCGATGCCCAATAGTCCAATTTGTACTGATTACAACGATGACAGCAGTAGACCAAATTCTCCGGACTGTCATCGCCTCCTCTGGTGATCGGTTGAAAGTGGTCAATGGTCAATTCGCCGCCCACGCTTGTCTCCGTGACGCCGCAAAAGTCACAGGCAAAATTTGCCCTGCGCCGAACCTGCTCACGCATTTTTGCAGTAAGAGTCATGCAGGCTGGGCTCTAACTCGTTGCATCATCTGTCGGCGCAACGAGGCGATTTCGCGTCGCAGGGCTTCGTTCTGAGTTTCAACTTCCTGAATGTGCTTTGTGACTGTCGTCAAACGATACAACGCCGCTTCAATCTGTCCCTGGAGCAGGGAGATATTCTTCCCTTTGGAAACCTCAGTGAACATTTGGCCCTCGGCGGCATCCTGGCGCGCATACCAGTCCGCTAATTGTTTTTGTTCCTTTGTTGAAAGAGCCTCGCCCCTAGAAAACCTGTCGTGTAATTTTTTGGTGGTGTCTTCGGAAATCATGTAATGCTCCTTTGTTTTTACTTCTACTCCTATTTTAACACGATTGCAGATACACTCGACCATAAGAAAGCGGGCGAGGAAACTCGCTCGCTTCATCCTTCATCATTCATCCTTCATCCTTCTCCTAACACTCACTATACCCGCACGCGCAGCACTTCCTGCATCCCTCCTCATTCACCACTGCGGCCTCGCCGCACTCGGGACACAGGTCGCTGATAGTAAATTTCATTTGAGCCGCCGACGCATCACTTTGAGCACTTCCACAATTTTTTTCTCCACGTTCCCGCGAAACGGCGCGTACCCGGCGCTCACACTGCCTCCAGAAAGCTGG
>JBDRTP010000385.1:0-4352 GCA_043823965.1 Chloroflexota bacterium | reverse complement strand
TCGGCGCGACCGGCCGCGTGGTCGTCGTCCACAACGGCATCGTCGAGAACTTCATCGAACTGCGCGAGGAGTTGATTGCCGAGGGCACCGAATTCAGCTCCGACACCGACACCGAGACCATCGTCCACCTGGTCGAACATCACCTGGCTGCCGGTCTCGACCTGACCGAAGCCGCCCGCCGGGCATTCCAGCAAATTCAGGGCGCGCACGGCATCGTGCTGATGTCCGCCGACGAGCCGGATAAAATGGTCTGCGCCCGCATTGGTAACGCCGGCGGCGTGGTTCTCGGCCTGGGCGAGGGCGAGAATTTCATCGCTTCCGACATCCCCGCCATCCTCGAACACACCCGCCGCGTCATCTTCCTCGAGTCACGCCAGATGGCGGTGGTGACCCGCGCGCACATCCAGGTCGAGACGTTGGAGGGTGCGCCGGTCTTGCCCAAAATCCACCACATCGCCTGGGAGGCTGCCTCCGCCGAAAAAGGCGAGTACCGTCACTTCATGCAGAAAGAAATCCACGAACAGGTGCGCTCGCTGACGGATACGCTCGCCGGACGGGTTGACTTCAACACCGGGCGCATCCGCCTGCCGGAACTCAACCTGACCCCCGAACTGGCGCGGCGCATCCAACGCATCTATATCACCGCCTGCGGCACGGCGGCTTACGCCGGCATGGTCGGCAAGTACCTGATCGAACAGATTGCCCGCATCCCAACCGAGGTGGTCATCGGCTCGGAGTTCCGCTACAGCGACCCGATCGTGGACGGGAACACGGTCGTGCTGGCCATCAGCCAATCCGGCGAGACAGCCGACACACTGGCCGCCATGGAGGAGGGACGGCGCAAGGGGGCGACACTGTGGAGCATCGTCAACGCGATTGGCTCGCAGGCGATGCGCATTGCGGATGGTTACATCTCCATGCAAAGCGGCCCGGAAATCGGCGTCGCCTCGACCAAAGCCTTCACCGCCCCACTGGTTGACCAGTACATGCTGGCGGTGCTGCTGGCCGACCTGCGCGGCACGATTGACGAAAATATGCGCCGCGCCCTGGTCGCTGATTTGCGCCTGGTGCCCGATTTGGCCGGGCGCACACTGGCGCGCGAAGCCGAAATCGAGAAAGTGGCCTATGCACTGAAAGACATCCGCGATTGTCTTTATCTGGGTCGGGGATTGAACATGCCCATCGCCTACGAGGGCGCGCTGAAACTCAAGGAAATCTCTTACATCCATGCCGAGGGCTACCCGGCCGGCGAAATGAAACACGGCCCGATTGCGCTGATTGACGAAAACATGCCGGTGGTCTGCCTGGCGCCCAAAGACCCCTGGCACGAGAAGATGATCTCGCAGATCCAGCAGGCCAAGGCGCGCGGCGGGAGGGTCATCGCCGTGGCGACGGATGGCGACGAACTGGTGGCTTCGATGGCCGACCATGTGATCTGGATCCCCGATGCCCCGTGGAGGCTCTCGCCAGTCGTGACGGTCATCCCGCTGCAATTGCTGGCCTATCATATTGCGGCGATAAGAGGCTTGGATGTGGATCAGCCGAGGAATTTGGCGAAGAGTGTGACGGTGGAGTAGAAAGTGTTCAGTGTTCAGTGTTCAGTGTTCAGTGTTCAGTGTTCAACGATCAGTAGCGCTGTTTGGGCGGCAGTTCAACTTTGCAGAAGGTGACAGTCACATGTTCTTGAGCGAGCCAATGCCTTGAAATACCAGGTGACTGTCACCTTTGTTAACCGAGCAACCCCCTCACCCAATTCACCGCCTCTTCCGCCAAAGCGACTGCCGACTGAGCCGCCTCCTGTGTGTAGACATTTGCTGGAATCCCACCTGGCAACACATTGGGGTAGCGCGTGGGAATATAGTAACCATCCAGCAAGCTTCAGCGACGAGCCTTGACCGCAAATCCCGGCTGGAATTTGGAAGCCGCGGCGCAAAGTCGTTCGACCGAGTGACCATAACGATTTCCTGATAAAAGGCTTGTTCTTTTGTTGTTCGAACTCCTCCGGGGTATAGACCAGCATATCTAAGTCCACACCGCTCTGGATTTTTCGATAGAGTTCGGTTGTGCGGGTAATAAAATTTTTTGGTGTATCCATCACCACCAATAGATCGAGATCGGTGAATAAATCCCTCCGTCCGGCTGCGTAAGAACCGAACAAAAAAACCTTTTCTACTTCTGGCATAGCCGACAATTGACGCAAAATACTCCGCGAGGCTTTCTCCAAATCCTGCCGGTAGGCTGACCGTTTTTTCGCTAAAGAAGCTTGCAAATTCATGACTCGCCTTTCTATGAGATGCAAAGATCATACCAAATTATCACTCTGAAAAGCGGGACTGCCCAAGCATCACCCATATTGAAACGAACGAACTCAACACCCAGCTTACGACATCCCGCCCGAAATGCAGGGACAGGTAGCCATCACCACGCTCAACCGCCTCTACAACTGGGGGCAGCGCTGCCCAAAGTCAGTGTTGCATCAGCGATGGCGGTCATCTGGTTATTTTAATACTTCCGAAGTCTGGTGGTCTCCGGAAGTCTGGGGAGGCAAAGTCACGCTGCGAAGGGCGGTTTGCGGCGGAACCAGGTTTGCCATTCGCGATTTTCCCAGACGACCAGAATGGGTGAGGCGATGAATATCGAAGAATATGTACCACTCAACAGGCCGACAAGCAATACGACCGCGAATTCGCGCAGGGTGACGCCGCCAAACAACGCCAGCGCCAGCAGCAGGAATTCGACGGTCATCAACTGTGTGTTGATGGATCGCTGCAGTGTCTGCACAATGGAGTGGTTGACCATTTTCTCGAATTCGAGGCGGCGCAGCACATTGGAGTTTTCGCGGATGCGGTCGAATACCACGATTTTATCCTGCACTGAGAAGCCAATCACAGTCAGCAGCGCGGTCAGGAAGAGAGCGTCTATTTCCCAGCCGAAGAGCAGCGAACCGATCGCCACCAGGCTAAAGACAATGGCTACATCGTGCAGCATGGCGATTATGGCGCACAGGCCCAAGCGGAAGGCATGCTCCACGCGGCGGAAAGCCAGGGTGATGTAAACCAGGATTGCCAGCGCGGCAATACCGACGGCGATGGCGGCGCGGGAGGTTACCTGCTTGCCAATCGACGGGCCGACGCTGTCGAAGCGCAGGACAGTCACCTCGCCCCCGAACTGATCCTTCATCGCGGTGATGACCTGGTCACGAGTAGGTTCGTCCATGAAGGCGGAGCGAATCAAGATGGACCCGCTTTCGGTTGTCTGTACCTGGGCATCTCTGGATCCGAAGTTTTCGTAAAGCGCAAGCACACCTGCCGGTTGGGGGGCTGAGCCGGCGTCAAACTGGACCTCGAGCAGGCTGCCGCCGGTAAAGTCAATCGAAAGCGGAAGGTTTTTTTGTGCGCTCTTTACACCCAGAATAATCAAACCAGGGATGATAATCAGTAGTGACAGAGCAAAGAATTTGTAGCGTTTATTGAGGATATTCACATCGGTCTCCTCTAGAGGCCAAACCAGCGGGAATAATTCTTGGGTTTAAACCACTGCAAGACCAGCGCCAGCAGGGTGCGGGTGACAAAGATGGCAGTAAACAAGCTGACGATGACACCGATCGCCAGGGTCAGCGAGAAGCCTTTGACGATGGTCGCACCGAATGTACTGCCAAACCAGAACAGGATGACCGAGGTGATGATGGCGGCAATGTTCGAGTCGCGAATTGACGGCCAGGCGCGTTTCCAGCCTTGTTCGACAGCCTGTGCCAGTGTCCGGCCGCTGCGCAGCTCTTCCTTCAAACGTTCGAAAATAAGTATGTTGGCATCCAACGCCGCGCCAGTGGAGAGCATAAAACCGGCAATGCCCGGAAGAGTCAATGTGAAGTGGAAGTACTTGAATATGGCAAATGCAATCGCAGCATAAAAAAGTATGGAAATGTCGGCAACGATGCCGGGCAGGCGGTAATAAAGGGCCATGAACAGGATAACGATAATCATGCCGGCCACGCCTGCGATCAGGCTTCTTTGCAGGGAATCTTCGCCCAAGGTTGGGCCAATGATGCGCGTCTCGACGATTTTCAGCGGGACGGGCAGCGAGCCGTAGCGCAATTGGATTGCCAGTGCGTTAGCCTCTTCCGCCGTGAATTTACCGGTAATACGCCCAGAACCTTCGGTGATGGGTGTTTCTATTCTTGGTGCGGAGATGACTTCCTTATCCAGTACAATTCCGAGGAATTGGCCGACATGAGTAGTCGAATAATCGGCAAAGATCTGTCGGCCTTTATCTGTAAGTTCAAACGTTATTTCATAATTTCTGAATTCATCGACGCCAACCCCGACGGTTTTCAGCTCGCTGCCGGTCATGAC